>JALTAZ010000114.1 GCA_027075555.1 Micavibrio sp. | reverse complement strand
ATAAGATCTCCTAAAGCTAAAGACCTTGCTATATTGCGTGAACTTGCTGCATTAAGAGAACAATATGCTCAAAAGCGCAATATACCCAAGACATGGGTAATTAAAGATGAGGTACTTGCCAATATTGCAAGACAAGCTCCCAAAGACAAAAAACAGCTTATTAAAATACGTAATATCTCTAAAGATGCAGTAGAAGGAAAACTTGGAGAACAAATATTAAAAGCCATTGAAAAGGCTTTATCTTCCCCACGTGCCAAATGGCCTGTTCCTGAAGAAAAAAGACATCTAAATCAAAGTGAAAGTGTAATTGTTGATGTTTTAAAAATGCTATTAAAAATTGTAAGCACAGAACATGGAGTAGCCGCCAAGATTATTGCCTCAAGTACCGATCTTGAAGATATCGCCCTTAATGATGAAGCGGACGTACCTGCACTTAAAGGCTGGCGTAATGAAATTTTTGGTAATGATGCAATTGCAATAAAACATGGAAAACTTGCCATCGGCCTTAAAAATGGAAAAATAACTAAATTTCCGATTGATTAAACAATAAATATGTAAGAGCCTGTATCTATGACTTTGCAAATAAAAAAGCGATTATTTCTTCTGCGTCACGCCATGGCATGCAGCGCCTTATCTAGTGGTGATAAAATGCGAGCACTTACTCCTAAAGGCAAAGAAGATGCCAAAGCTCTTGGTAACTATATGATAAGTAATGGTTTTATTCCCGACATTGTATTATGTTCACCCGCACGCCGTACCCACGAAACATTAGAGTGTCTGCAATCATCTTTAGAGCTTAGTAATATATGCACTCCTAATATTTTATATTCAGGATCGGCAAAAGATTATTTACATGAGATTCGAAAATGCGATGATGAAAATCAAAATATTTTGATCATTGCTCATAATCCCGGTATTTATGAGCTTATTATGTTATTAACAGCACAAGGATCAGACTCTCTTATGCAACGCATAACCGAAGGATATCCACCTGCAAGCCTTAGCGTAATAGAATGTGTTTGTGATAAATGGGAAGATATTAAATCCGCAGAAAATATGATTGTAACCCTAGTAAACCCCATGGATTATAACAGTGCGCCAAGACCAACGCGCTGGATGTAAAATTAAAATTTATGAATCTAATAATCCATCATTTCACTTAAAACTTTACGCATTAAGGGAACAGATATACGGCGTTTTTGCGATAAAGCCTTATGATCAGCGCGCTTTACAATATCGCGCGCAGCAGCAAATGAACGCTCCATACGTGGTAAAAGATAGGCTATCACATCATTACTAACACTAAGCTGCCGATCACTAAACAGCTTAATTAAGACCGAAGCTAGTAACATATCATCAGGAGCATGAATACTTACCGACGGAGCTGCTCTAAAGCGTGAAGCCAGGTCAGGAATAATGAAATCTGCCATAGAAGGCGACATTCGCATGGTAATCATCATGGTTTTTTGTTCTTCTTTGAGTATATTATATAAGTGGAACAAAGTGGTTTCAGCTTTTCTATCACCAAGCCACGGATCAAGACCATCAATAACCAAAGCATCACCAAGGCTAAATATTTCTTCAACTTGCTTGGTTATTAACATTTCAGGATTTATAAGTTTTGCTGATGACTTTTCTTGCCAAACAGCGGCTAAATGACTTTTTCCACTTGCCGCGGGTCCTTGCAATATCATAATCGGAGCAGGCCAATCTGGCCAACGATCAATCCAGCCTACCGCTGCTGCATTAGATTTACCAATCTGAAAATCATCACGGCCAAATGCATGACGATAGCCAAGGTCAAAAGGGATTTGCTGGGCATTTGCAAATGTTGATGACGACATATTTGTTACGCTTTGCTACCTTTTTTTACTACTGCTTTAGTGGCCACAAATGATTTTTTTGTTTTGGAAGACGTCTGTTTTCTTGATTTTTTAGCCTTAGGTTCTGGATTCGATTTGCTCCCAACCTCACCATCGAGATAATAAGCACTTTGTTTATATTTTTGCAAGAAAAATGATAATAAAACACCAATAACCGCAGCCACAGGAACAGCCAAAAACATACCCAAAATACCTAGCAAACTGCCCCCTGCAAGCAACGCAAAAAATACCCATAAAGGGTGCAGCCCTACACTATTTCCAACAAACTTAGGGGTTAGAATATTACCTTCTATCACCTGACCACCAATAAATATCCCTGCAATCAATAAAACAAATATTAGTTCCTCAGCTTGAAACCAAGCCACAGTAACACTTATGATCAGACCTACCACAGATCCAACCATCGGGATAACTGATAAAACACCCGACATTATGCCAATTAAAAATCCATATTTGAGTCCTGCTAGAGTAAGCATAAAAGCATATGAAATCCCAAGTATAAGCGCAACGGTTATTTGTCCGCGAACAAATCCTGAAATCTTTTGATCTATTTGTTCTAGCAAATTTGAAACCTCAACGCGCGAATGATGTGGAATCAAATCATACATCCACGCGGTAACTTGGGGCCATTCTTTCATCATGAAATAGGCAACGATCGGCATAAATACGACCACTGAAATCATATCAATAATCGCCTGACCGCCTGCTGCAAGTTTACCGAAAATTATTTGTACTACTTTAGTTGCAGAGCTAGCATTATCCTTTAAAAGACCTTCTAAACCACTTTGACCAACAACACCAATATGCTCTTCCAACGTTGCGGTAATAGGGTGCATTAAGACCCAAAACTTCTCTACATATTCAGGGAAGTCTTTAGAAAATAAAAGAGTTTCACGGTATAAAATGGGTGATATACCACCAATAAAAACCAACATGAATATCAAAAAACTAAATAATATAATAATTGAAGCTGGTCCACGGGATATACCTATATCTCCAAATTTTCCTACTACAGGATTTAATAAATACGCAACGGCTATGCCAATCACAAAGGGAAGCAGCACCATTTTAAATAATAGCAGGCTAAGTACAAACAAGGACATAGTCACTAGCCAAAAAATAATATGTGTTGATGGTTTTAACGGCTTAACACTCAACTTAAGAACCTCCTTCTTAAATAAAAAATATATTAGATATATTAGAATGTATGCACATCACCATTATCAACGGCTCGCGCTCCTTGTGGCTTATAAAAATTCTTACTGGATTTTTGTTTTATGTATAGGTCATAGATTACATTTGGTATTTTATTTATTTCATTATTACCAAAATTAGCAAATCTTTTTTGAACTTTCTGAGCCTCACCCAAAGATAACAAACTACGGCTTAAAGCCTCACGCAAACGGCTCTCCCCCCCCCTAAAAACAAACTTTATTTTTGCCTCAACAGGTTTAAGAGAAAATAATTCAACCGATCTTACTCCTGCAATAGTTCTTAAAATAGTCTTGATTTTTACCAAGTCAGCCAAGCCATTAAGACTAACACGCACCATATATATTTGTTCTTGTGATGAACTTGACAATGTCTTGTTTTTCCAATCTTTCTGCAAAGATTTATAGCCCATAAGAACCGCACGATCATAGAGTTGTTCTACGCTTTCGCTACCATTAGCCCTAACAATAATATCACTTACCCGTTCTGCCCTTGCGCGATCAGTGCGGTAGATACTGATACGTACCTGCCCTGCGGCTATATCTTCTATGCCAAGTTTAGATAAAGAAGGATCTGGAACAGCAATCATAATTGCTGCCTCACTTGCTCCATAACGAAATAACATGCGATCAAGGCTTTTGCGCTCATAAGAAAGTGCATTATTATCATCGATATCGCCAATATCATCAAGATCACCGATGGGAACTTTTACAGGAACAACACCATTAGGAAGGCGCGAACGCCCCCATGCTTGCAACCAAATATTAGTTTCAGACCAAATTGTATTTTTGCCATTAACCTGAAATATTGGTAGAATCAATAGAGGTTTGCTGCTTTTATCAGTATAATGCACCCCCGAAACTGAGAAAAAGTTGCTTACTGCTTGCTCATCAAAACGAAAAGTAAAGTTTCCTATATATCGAACTGCAGATATTTTTTCGTCTTTAACTTCATAATCCTTAACCATAGTTGATATAGTTTCATAATCTGGCTTTTTGACTGCACCCACCTCACCATCTGCAACCATGCGCTTAGTAAGTCTTGAGAATGCTATTGCTTGCGCCTTTGTAAAGGCTTGCTGCTGTGCTGTAACTGAGTCTTTTGCGCTTATATCAACAATTACGTCTTCAACAACAAATAATGAATCATAAGCCTGAGCCTGAAGATTCATAAATATTAGAAAAACAGAAAATATAAGAGATATGATTATACGCTTGCAGTAAAAATCCTTATGCGCTATGTCCATGTTGCACCTGAAGTAACTATGTTTAAGTTATGTATGTTTATAGTTTTATTATGTTTATAGTTTTATAACGAGCTGAGCATAAGAGCAACATGAAAGAACAAGAGAGATAGGGAAAGCTGATATGTCGATTGATAACAAGCAACCCAAAAAAAGCAGCGCATATAAAAAAGCAGGCGTAGATATTGATGTTGCGGCTGAGCTTGTGGAAAATATAAAACCAGCGATCAGAAACACTGACCGATCTGGAACGATGGCGGGATTTGGCGGGTTTGGTGCATTATTTGATCTTAAAGCCGCAGGATATGATGACCCTATCCTTGTATCATCAACTGATGGAGTTGGTACAAAAATTAAAATAGCCATAGATTCTAATACTCATAGCAATATTGGCATAGACGCTGTTGCAATGTGCGTTAATGATTTGGTTGTGCAAGGAGCAGAACCATTATTCTTCCTTGATTACTTTGCTACGGGAAAGCTGGAAAATAATGTTGCTAGAACCGTTATTGAAAGCGTTGCAAGGGGTTGTGAAATTGCTGGCTGTGCACTTATAGGCGGAGAAACTGCAGAAATGCCTGGGCTTTATGCCGATGGAGATTATGATCTTGCTGGCTTTACTGTTGGCGCAGCTAATCGTGAGAACATTATAACTGGTGAGCATATAAAAGAAGGTAACGTAATTTTAGGTCTTGCCTCTAATGGGGTTCACTCTAATGGCTATTCACTAGTGCGTAAGATTATTTCTGATAATAATCACCGTTATAGTGCCCCTATACCTTTTAGCATGATGGTTACTCATCAAGATAAAGATATCGAAAAACAAACACAAATCAAGGCAGAAACTCTTTTAGATGCACTGCTTGCTCCTACTCGTATATATGTGAAATCATTACTAAAGGCTACCAATATAAAAAGCGATGATGGGACACCTGCTATCAAAGGGATTGCCCATATTACAGGTGGTGGACTAACCGAGAATATACCGCGCGTTCTTCCTGATGGTCTGATGGCGCATGTTGATGCGGATAATTGGACACTGCCAGATATATTTAAATGGCTTAAAGAAGAAGGTAAGCTTGATAATGATGACCTTGCAAGAACGCTTAATTGTGGCTTGGGTATGATTGTTGTTTGTGACCCTAAGCAAGTTGATAAAATTGAAAGATCCCTTATATATACTGGTGAAACAGTTAACCGTATTGGTAAAATTGCCAAACAAAAACAGTCAGATATAAAGATTATGATAGATAATCGTGTAAAATCATGGGCATAGATAAGTTAAAACTTGCAATATTTATATCAGGGCGCGGTAGTAATATGCGCTCTATCATGAAAGCTTGTGAAGATGAAAACTTCCCAGCAAAAATAGAACTAGTTTTATCCAATCGCCCCGATGCAAAAGGGCTAGATTTTGCCAAAAAAAATAATGTACCAACCGAAATAGTGGATCATAAACGATATAACACACGCAAAGATTTTGAAGATGAAATTCTAAAACGCCTTAATAAATATGATATAGATTTAATTGTCTTAGCAGGGTTTATGAGAATATTAACCCCTAATTTTGTTGAAAAATACCCTGATAAAATTATAAATATTCACCCCTCTTTATTGCCAGATTATAAAGGGCTTAACACACATGAGCGTGCCATTGAAGACGGTAAAAAGCATGCTGGATGCACTGTACACTTTGTAGTGCCCGACCTTGATAGTGGCCCTATAATCTTACAAAAAAGAGTTCCTATATTAGAAAATGATACGCCTGATACGCTCTCTAAAAGAGTATTAGAGCAAGAACATATAATATATCCCAAAGCAATTAAGCTAATCGCAAATAAAATAATCTAGATAACAGCATAATTTTGCTAATATAATTTAACTCGTCGGATCTTTTTAAAATAGAAATCCGTATATTATAGACTTTTCTAATAAAGCCTTAACTATTTAAGTTCATAATGCTGCGTGAGTAGAAGTATCTTTTACATCTAATTCACTAAAAGGGTAGTGTCCAATATTATGGTCATAAATATATTTGGCAGTTTTATTACTAATAAAAGAAGCAACCATTTATTAAATATAATGGCTATATTGCTGACTTTTTTTATTGTATTTTTTATTATTGGGTTGTCTGGATCTTTTGCTGAAAATCAAAAGACTTTAGTAATTAATGATGGTAATAAAACATATGATATAGCACCCTATAGCTATATTATCATTAGTGATAAAAATAGGTTAACCCCTGATAAATTAGTTGAAAAACATAAGAATAATATTGGAAAAAAAAATATTGATACAGATATTATTACAGTAAAAGATGTAAAAAATACCACGCACATAATATTTACTATCAGTAACAAAACAAATATAGACCGCTGGATATTGCATTTTGGAAATACCCTAGATGGTAGAATTGGAATGGCAAAGGAAATTAGCGTACTAAACTATAACACTAAACAAATAGTAGATTTTCCATCATCTGATAATAATAAAAACACCAAATTTTTAGGTTCTGCTATTTCATTAAAATTATTACCCAATGAAAAAAACGTTATAATAATAGACATAACAGCGCAAAGAGGGCTTCCTCTAACCTTTAGCCCAAAACTTATAAGCCAAGATAATTATATTCGTACTTTAATAAAGGGTAATATAAAAAATATAATTGCTGGTATAGTATTTTTTAGTATTATATCGTTTTTCTTAGCTTCATTTTACATTACAAAAAACAAAACCTCTAAGGCTTTAATATCATATTATTTAGTGCTTTTAGCCCTGTTTTTTAATTTTGATGCTTATATAGTTCCTATATACATAGTTGATAGCTTAGTTTTATTTTGGCTTTATATAACCAGCTTTACAATGCTGATAATGGCAGGGAAATTTTTCTCTAAAATGAGATATGACTTAAAGCCAATGGAAAATATTGCACTTATAATGCTAGCTACCCTAATAATTTTAAGTGCTTTTTTATATATTTTTATATTCAGCGGGAATCTTACAGGTCTTATAGTAATGACAAGCATTATATCAATCTGCTTAATATTACTAGCGGTAATAACTTTTTTCACAAGCGAAAAGCCACCTTATATTGTTTCTATATTCTGTTTTGCTCTTACATTGCCAGGCCTAGCACTATTCCTAATAACATCTATAATGCTTGGATATGTTGATGTAAGCTATATCCAGTTTTTCTGGTATATACATGTTGTTCAAGCCATTTTATTTATCACTGCCTACATACAATCAAATATATATAGAAAACAGCGCAAAAAAGAAGAAGCTGAATATTTGGTACGCGATGAAAAAGCATTATACCAATTAAAAAAGTCAAAGGATTCTGCTGATAAAACTCGGCTATTACGTGTTATTGAACGTGAAAGAGAGCTTATGTCAGAGCTTAGAGAAAGAGAAATAAAAAGAACTGAAGAAATGCGCGTTGCTAAAGATATGGCAGATAAAGCTAATCAAGCTAAATCAGCATTTCTTGCAGTTGTTAGCCATGAAATAAGAACACCTATGAATGGTATTTTGGGAATGGTGCAACTATTGCAAAGTACAAATCTTAGCAAAACGCAAAGTGATTATGTAGATATAATACGCAAATCTGGCGATTCTATGATGGCATTACTAAATGATATCCTGGATTTTGAAAAAATAGAACGTGGTTCTATGGAAGTTGAAAACGTCAATTTTAATATACACAAATTGGTACAAGACATTGCCATTCTTATGTCAGGGCACGCCGCTCAAAAAAATGTTGAGCTAAATACCTATATTGCCGACAACGTTCCACAAATCGTCTCTGGAGATCCTACAAGATTGCGCCAAGTAATCCTTAATTTAATTAATAACGGCTTAAAATTTACCGATAAAGGGGAAGTGAAAATAAACGTTACCCTTGCACATGACAATGAAAATAAAATACGCTTTGAAATAATAGACACCGGAATTGGAATATCTAAAAAGGCGCAGAAAAAGCTGTTCACTCCCTTTACTCAAGCCGAAACCAGCACATCAAGGAAATATGGGGGAACTGGTCTAGGACTAGCTATTTCATTTAAGCTTATAGAGGCCATGGGCGGAACAATAAAAGTAGATAGTGAAGAAGGTAAAGGAAGTACCTTCTACTTTGATTTAGAAATGATTTCTAGAAAAGCAGAAAACATCAATGAAAATGAGGACATATTTTTTAATTCTGATAAGCAAGAGATAAAACGTAAAACAAAGCCAATGCGCATTTTAATTACAGAAGATAATGAAATGAACCGTAAAGTGCTTGAAGGTCTTTTAATACAGCAAGGACATACGTTATTTATTGCAAGTAATGGTCTTGAATGTATTGATATTTGTAAAAGAGAAAAACCAGATTTAGTGCTTATGGATATTAACATGGAAGGACTTTCAGGTATTGAGACTACCAAAAGACTACGCCATGATATAGATCAAGATATTGCATCAATTCCAGTAATTGCGCTAACTGGTGATGTCATGCTTGAAGATATTGAAGAATATTTTTCTAACGGTATGAATGGATTTATTGCAAAACCCATAGATTCAAAGCAACTTGAAGAAGTTTTATATAATGCCTCTATAGGAAAGTTTGAAAATGATATTTCAAAAACTGATCCTAGTAAAAAATATGATAAATTAACTCAAGAACAAAGCGACAAGACAAGCAAACAGAATATAGACCTTACAGAAGTAAAAACTAATTTAAGTTTTGATGATAGAGACCATTATATATCAGATTCAGAAATTAAAATTTCTGATAAAAGCATAATAAATTCACCAATAGAGCCCCAACCTAATAATAATGATAGCTCTAATAATAAAAATGATATGGCAGTATCTATTTCAGATAAACCTACAAATCAAAAGAAATCTTATAAATTTAATACCCCCTCCCATGATGACGAAATGACAGAGATACAGCGTTACCTAATGCAACAACATTCTTCACATAAAAGTGATAATGATAGTGGTGATATTAATGCCCCAAAAAATTTAAATGAAATAACAAAAACAGAAGAAGACTCTGCTCCTTACAAAAATATAGAACAAGCTAATATACAATCTCCAAATATTGGTTTTTCTGATAAAGTGCCCACTGCACCCGAAATCAATATGAATGATTTACTTGATGTAGAAATGCTAAAAAGTTTAGTATCTACATTAGGTAAAGAGCAATTTACTAACCTAATGCATGGTTTTTTGGATAAAACCACAGAAATAATAGATAATATAGAAACCGCAATAAAAGAAGATAATATAGCCGTTCTTGGCGCAAGAGCACACGAGTTAAAAGGTATGTCTAGCAATTTTGGTATGAAATATATAAGTGATCTATCCGCCGGTATTGAAAAAGCTGCAAAAACATCACAAACAGATGATGCCTTAAATAATGCTAAAAAACTAAATGCTGTTAATGATCAAACACAAACAGCACTCAAAAAATGGTTAGCAGATCAACAAAATATATCCACCTAGAATTAAGTCATGAATTTTACTATTAAAGC
>JALTAZ010000113.1 GCA_027075555.1 Micavibrio sp. | reverse complement strand
TCATCAACCCTAATATTTTGGAGTAGGTCTTCCAGTTCACTTAACGGGCCATTACCAGAAGTAGATTGATTTATATTCGGTAATACTTGCCCAAGAAACTCAGTAAATCTTTGCTGATCTTCTGGTGTCATATTTGCAAATCTCTCACGTATCTGATTATTTCTATCTAGCCATGATTGCCTATCAAAAACCACAGCATCGCCTGAAGGATTATTGCCAGAACCATCTATAAAATTTTGGAGTCTTACTTGCTCTATAATATCAAGTATCCGTTGCTCATCTTCTTGGGATAAGTTTCTGTTTTGTACATCTTGCTGCAATCTATGGATTAACTCACTTACAGCAAGATCTGTTTGAGAATTCTGACCAAAAACAGTGCCTCCACTGGTCATGCTTCTAGCACCATAAGAAGATAAAACAATATTAGAAGAGCTACTCGAGTAACCTTCGAATGCACCGCCGCTTGCGGTAAGTTCTGCTGATTGTGCGTAAGCTTGCAATGTTATAGTCATATTCAACACAGCTATTAAAAGGATAAGTATTTTACGCATTTGAATAACTCCTTATTTCTGCTTTAAATCCACGACAAGAACGTGGGTTAATTCCGGTTTTTTTCGATTATTTGGCTTTATATCAACAAACATGATCTTATCAGGCTCAATAGGTGAAGCATAAAGCGCTGTTAACTCATTATCTCGGCGTGCAACATTCATTAAGCGTTGTGATGCCCTTATATCCGCTGGAATACTTGCCAAACGCTCTAATGGTGCCACCTGATCTTTTGCTTTAACAAGCCGTTTAATAGCTTTACTATCACCTTTGTGGTATGCCTTTAAAAATCTCACCAAAAGGGCATTCCAATCTTTATCATCAACCATGGAAACAATAGATGCTCCGGCAAGGCGAAGGCGGTTTTTTAGAATTTTGTAATCACTTTTTTTAAAAGATGGAATACTTCCCGGCGAAGTTGATGAAGTTTCTGGATATTTATTTTTAAATGTTGCCGCACTTTTAGAAGCATTATCATAAAATGCAACGACAAGTGGACGACCTGCATCCGTAAACCAAGGTGCATAAATCTGTGCCTGAGAGCCCAAAAGCGCTTCACCTGTGCGAGTGGTCAAGCCTGTTAGACGATATGTATCTCCCTTTTTTGTCCAATTTGTAAGCACCCAACCATCTACAAATGCATTGTGATACCCAACCCGTTTTGTATCTGACAATCCATTGCCAATAAATATGGTACTACCCTCAAAAAAATGTTTCCATAAGTCCCGCTCTAATTGACTACCATCTTGATACAAACGATTTAAATGTTTTTGTTCACTTGCGGAAAGCCTGGAAAACACCTCCTGATCATCGGCTATAATACCAAGACGAAGCATACCAACAATTGCAGCAAATTTAGCAAATTCTTCTCTCTGTGCCTTTGATTTAAACACACTTTCCTTGCTATTTTCAGATTTCTCATTAAACCTTTCAACAATTTTTTCATCAAAACCATCTATATAGTCTTTGGCCATGACTGGAAAAGAAAGGATTGAAAATCCTAGAAATATAAAAAATAAGAGAAATATTTTCATGTTAGTCACATTATTTCTTTCGAATTGATTTTACAAATACCATAGCATCCAAAGGTTCAGTTTGCAGATGGAAGCGTTCCCCGTTTTTAAGAAGGACTTCAAATCCATTTTCCATACTGCCTTCTCCTAGAGAGGCTGACTTTACCTTTAAAGCAAGTGCACTTTGTGTAATATCATATGCAAACTCCTCGCGTAGTGATAGCCACTCAGATGGAGTGCGACCTTTTTTAGAAAATAAGCCAGGATGTAAAAGAGCAGCAACTGCCTTATCATCACGTTGCGCTAAAAAAGTTAAAAAACGTTCAGCAGAAATCCTTGCCATAGCCTCAGCATCACCTTGCGCAGTTTGCCTTATATCAATAACAGCTTTTTTTAAAAGATAATCACGTCTTTTTGCTTCAATATCAGGAGAGATAGGAGCCTGTGCATTTGTACCAGACACCTGAAGAAACCCCCAAAATTTTTTAAAATTCTGTGAGATCATAGCAGATTTTAAAGAATCTTTAACTTCGGGATTAATAGCAATACTTGATGAACCTAAGAAACGTTCAATATCAAATTCATACGCACTTGTTTTATCCGCACTATAAGCGTGTACATAAACTTCCCCTGGAATAGCAGGATCATTATCACCTTCTGCTACAAAAGCACCTTTCAAACAAGCAGCAGAAATAAACTCAGAAGAAATGCTTAAATAAATAGCGCTATCTTCCTGTGCTGTCATTTCAAAACCATAAATATCCAAACTATCACCCTTGGAAAGATAGGCAATTACCCCCCCTTGATCCAATTCAGTTTTAAGGTCTTCGTAGGGAAAATCATACCCTGTAGAAGCCCGCGTTAAAACTGGAGATGAATAACATGAAGTGGCTTGAAAAAAACAAACAACAAAAAAAAAGGAAGGATTATTCGCATTTTATCCCTTATAACTAATTCTAATTAAAACAAGTTGTTTGTGCGACCTTAGTTACTGAAATGTTTAAATGTCAAGAAAATTCATGGCTATTCATAAATGTAAGAATATAAATGCAACACTAAAAAACGGAAATTCCACATAAAATTATTTTTAACTGAACAAAAAATAAAGATTTACTCTTGAGGTAATCTATATATTGTGTATTATGGTTGCCCGCAATACTAGATATGGTGTTTTTATTTCAATCAAATTATATTAATTTATATTCATAAAATCCAAAGAAAAGACTCGGAAAATATTATTAACGTACTAAAATGCACCAAATAAAATACGAAGGAGTAAGAACCATGGGACAACCACCCACCATAACAGATGATGTAACAAAATCTAACTCTCCTCTTTTGCAGGAACGCCATATATATAAACCATTCCTATATCCGTGGTGCTTCGAAGCATGGCAAACACAACAACGGGTTCACTGGATTCCTGAAGAAGTTCCCTTGGCCGAAGATGTACGTGATTGGCGTAAAAAACTAACCGAGGCGGAAAAAAACCTTCTAACACAGATTTTTCGTTTCTTCACACAAGCCGATGTAGAAGTTAATAATTGCTATATGAAGCATTATGCTCAAGTTTTTGGTCCTGTAGAAGTTCAGATGATGCTCTCAGCTTTTTCAAATATTGAAACAGTTCATATTGCCGCTTACTCATATCTTCTTGATACAATCGGAATGCCTGAAACAGAATATTCTGCGTTCCTTGAATATAAAGAGATGAAAGATAAATTCGATATTCTTCAAAATGCATCAATGAGTACGCGCCGTGATATTGCTAAAACTATAGCTATGTTTGGTGGTTTTACTGAAGGTGTTGCTTTATTCGCATCTTTTGCAATTTTAATGAATTTCCCGCGCTTTAATAAAATGAAAGGTATGGGGCAAATAATAACCTGGTCTGTGCGCGATGAAACGTTGCATTGTCTATCTATGATGCGCCTATTTGGTGAATTTATTAAAGAAAACCCTGACATTTGGGATGATGAATTACGCGCAGAAATCTTAGAGTGCTGTAAGGAAAATGTTCATCACGAGGACGCATTTATCGATCTATGCTTTGAAATGGGCGAAATTGAAGGCATGAAACCAGAAGATGTAAAAGAATATATCCGTTATATCAGTGATCGCCGTTTGCAACAGCTTGGTATGGATCCATATTATAATATAACACAAAACCCACTACCGTGGATGGACGAAATGCTTAACGGCGCAGAACATGCTAATTTCTTTGAAAATAGAGCAACTGAATATGCTAGAGCAGCAACGGAAGGATCATGGGAAGATGTATTTGCAAAAGATGCCTTTACTGGAAACTATGGTAAAAAAATCGGAGGAATAGAAGCGATTTCTCCTGAAGATGAGAAAGATGCTGCGGCATAAAAAAATAAGCAAACACTAGATACTCTCAAAGCCCCCCTATACAGATAAGGAGGGCTTTATGTTTATCAAATGCCATAAAATATTTTAGCAAACACAATGACCTATAGTAATTTGGCTTTATTTTAGAATAAAGCGAAAGTGACAAAGCGCAAGTAACTTTACGCAAGGAACTCAGCAACAAAGTCATAAGATAAATGCAAGTTACTATTATAAAAAAAGGTTAAGCTTCATTTCTATACATCGCGGGTTGCTGTAACTTTAAATCCTGCATCTTTAAGAGTTTTGATTAGCTCCTGAACATGTAGTTTATCTCTAGCTTCTACCACAACTTCAAGCTCTGCACGTTTTAATGATACGGTTTGCATCATACGTTGATGAATTACCTCAATCACATTTGCACCTGACTCACCAATAATGCGGGATATATCAGATAGCTGCCCTGGCGTATCATCAATTTCAAATGTAAGGCGAGTTATACGACCATCGCGTACTAACCCGCGTAATATCAAGGTTGAAAGGGTACGAGAATCAATATTCCCTCCACATAAAACCATTCCGACCTTCTTACCTTTTAGCTTACTAATATTATTTTTTATTACCGCCAACGCAGCGCCCGCAGCACCTTCAGCAACTAATTTCTCATCACTAAGAAGATCAAAAATTGCATCTTCAATTTCACACTCATTTACCGCATATATATCATCAACTAAGCGGTTTATAATTTCAAAATCTTTCTTTGACGGGGCTTTAACAGCGATACCTTCGGCAAGAGTTGCCTCGCCACCAGTAAACGCCCTACCTTCACTCATAGCCAAAACGGCATCAAAATTTTCTGCTTGTGCGCCAATTATTTTTACATCAGGATTTAACCCTTTTACAGCCGTAGCCACACCAGCAATAAGCCCGCCACCGCCTATCGGAACAACTACTACATCAAGATCTGGTTGCTGTTCCATCATTTCAAGACCTAAAGTACCTTGTCCTGCAACTACAGCATCGTCATCAAAGGGATGAATAAGGGTTAAATCCTGATCTTCTGCCATACGCATAGTTTCGCCTACAGATTCATCGAAATCATTACCATAAAGAACCACTTTTGCGCCAAAATCTTCGGTGCGTTTTATCTTATTAAAAGGTGTTCCATTTGGCATAACTATTACAGAAGGTATTCCTAAACGCGTTGCATTATATGCTACTCCTTGCGCGTGATTTCCTGCGCTACAAGCTATAACGCCTTTTTTACGTTGTTCATTACTCAAAGTAAGCAATTTATTTAGTGCCCCACGCGCTTTAAAGGCACTGGTATGTTGAAGATTTTCTAATTTCAGGTATAGATCAATTCCTAAATGTAAGGATAATCGTGTTGCTTTTATAGTTGGCGTGCAAATAACGCTATCTCTTATTTTTTCACGTGCTTTTAATATATCATCAAATGTAACGCCCATAATATTCATCCCTTAGGGTTCATAAGGCTGCTACGCTACATATATTTAGCTAAAAACGCAATATCATATCAAGAAAGCGAATTTAACCAAAGTTAAATCGCGCTATGTGGTATGCGCTTATCTTTAGGAATCCAAAAACTTTGCTTAGCCATGGGGCGAGGCATAGTCATACTACATCTTTTATAAACATCTTGCATAGCCTTGGTTTCATCAGAGTCAAAAAAATCTGTAACCCGGTCCATATCTTTTGAAAATTTCTTTGCATCCTTGTCAGTAACCACATCTTTGGAGCTGGCAACAAGTTCGTTATAATCTTTAATTTTTTTTCTAGCCATAGCATTATAGCTCTTAATGCTTCGAAGATCATCATTAGTGCACTTCTCATCACCGATATTTCTATCATCTTTTGCAAATACTGATGCAGTAAAAGATATAAATACCAACGCTATAAGCAAAGCTTTACCGGCAAAACGTAAGGGCATAATCATAATAATATATAAACCTTAGTTAAATGACATACCATATATTACTGCACTTTTTATTATTTTGCAAAATACTACACAAGAAATTTTTTGTATTTCATAAATAAAAATATGTGCCCTAGCAACAATTTGTTATAGTGTATATGTGGTTATTTTACGTTTGTATTTATATATATCTAGTATATCACAGCTTTTGTGGTTTAGTAAGATACCCTTTAAAAAAACCAACCCCACTATTTTCAAGCTCATCTTACACCTACCTTATCGGGAGGAACATAAATTATGGCCAAAAAGTCTCGTAAGCCTCAAGACCGACAATATAATTATCAGGAAAATATAATTAAACCACCATCATTTAACGTGAAATAACTCCCACAACAAACCAAACATGACTTTCATCATTCTGCTTAGACTCTTTCTTAGTTAAGAACTGGAAATCGTACTGAAAATCACCATCTGTTGAAGGCGCGACCAAATTCAAACAAAGTTTTCTTTTTGGAAATGCAGCATCATTATCCCATCGCTTACGAGGAAGCTTGTAAGCATAAGTACCTTTAAGACCGATATATAAAGATGTGAGGCGTTGCTGACCATCAAGAATTGCTGTAACTCCACTTTCGCCAGCTATGCTAGCTTTTGGATTATGGGTATTGTCTCTTTCATGGTATTCGCGAACAAATTCATAAAACTGATAATTTTTAATATTTTCTTTATCAACCTCCCAAAATAGAAATGAGCTAATTGGGTAATCCCTCATTAAAGAATCAAAAAGCCTTTCGATCTGATATGTATCCCATACAAATTCTCGCTGAATTGCTGGAAGCAGATAATCTTTTTTATGGACACTATCTATAGCGTCTTTAATTGTAATAGGCTCTACAAATGCCATATATAATCTCCGATTAGTTTACTTCGTGTAATGGCAATTCAGACAGAAAGAACCATTACCGTATCTAACTGTTTCTGTCTAACAGATTCAATATTAAGGCGCGTGCGCTTTCTTCGCCTTCCTGAGATCCTGGATGACCTGAATTCGGGCGATGTCCTCATTCCATAGAACCTTGTTTTGTTTTAACACATAACATAACGCTTAGTATCTCCGGCAACAAAAAGCACTGTTCTTTGTCACTCTGCTTTTTGCTGGATGCTTTATTAGGCATTTTTTTACTCATGCTCACTGACTGGTTCGCTATTGACCTGCCTAGCATGTTTTGCATTCCAAAACGTATTAAAAATGATACGTAGCCCAAGCCACCAGGCATAAATGGAATAAGTTGATTGGGCCTCCTCGTAATTCACAAGGCCATGAGCTAGTTCATTTCTGAGATTAGGACCAAATGGATCACAAAAAAGTGCTCTTATCTCAAAGGAAAGGTCATCACCAAAAATGTTTTCGATTTCTGATAGCTCCATTAATGTGCTAAGCCCATTCTCATTTTCAATTCCATTTTGATCTAAATTTGTTGTTCTAGCTCCATGCTGTTTCAAATGGAATCGAACCAGGTGTTCAAGTTGTGGAATTAATATATGTAACGCTGTTACGAAATCATTGTCATAACCAGAAAAAAGTGCCTTCGCAATGATTTGTTCACGCCCTGGAGGAACAATAGGCGATTGTCTTGTTATAGAGTGGAAATCACTTTCTTGAAGTCGATGCTCTTGCCGCATTACCTCAAGGGCTGGCCATATATCCCCCTGAACTACAATACCTAATTCCATTGAGTAGTGCTTTACCATTTCTGGCCAGACTGTAGCCTTACCTTCTCCATTTCCTCCAAAATCTGCCACATGGCTCTTTGCTATAACTCTTCCATCACGTGACATATGTGTAGCAGAAAACAATGATTGAAGAGGGTTCTCCCTCAACATTTTCTTAGAAAACTCTCTTATTTTCCCAACCTTTGCTCCTTGGTATACATTGGCTAGTGCAACTAGGGCATCAGTTGCACTTTTTCCCTTAACTAAGTTTCTAGAGTTTTCAATAAGCTCACTAATATCTATGCTTGGAGAGGTTATCTCACCCATTTCTTCAAGTGACTTCTCACCGGCTGAACCAAGCTCTGTACGAAGACTTACAATTCGCGCATCGATGTCATAATAACTTCTTTGTGCTTTAGGGATATTTCTATATGTTTGAATAGCATTCTCATAAAAGCTGGCAGCAGCCATATAGCTAGGTGAATCCGAAGATTGCCTTGCTATGGCTTCCTTTACCCATCCTTCTGCTACTTTTACAACCATCTCAGCATACTTATCCTCATCTCCTAATTTTCTATATATTTCCGCTACCGCATCAAAATAATCTCTCGCTTTATGCAAATCGCCAGAATCATCAAATAGAATTGCTAGTTCCTTTAGCTTTTCAGCTACATTACCTTGCTGGTGCTGACCTAAATTATGTTTTAAAAGCAGATCAGAAACCCATAACGCCAAATATCCATCTTCATTAGTTGAACCCTCAACGGCATCAAGCAATTCCTTTTCTATTTCTTTCAATCGTTCTCCAGCACCAGCTCTAAGCATGAAGCAAAGCTGAATTGCTCTATCCCAGCATTCCCGCCCATCGCTTACCCATGATTCTGTATTAATCAATAGCTGGCGATAATTATCTATTGCTAACAATGCATGCTCTGGATTTTTGGGGTTCAGTAACAACCAGGATATATCTGCAATCCGAGCACAAAGCCGAGGTTCATTAATTTCCTCGGCTATCTGGGAAAAAAAAGTGATTTCATCTATCTTGAAATCTTCTGGTAAAGCAGATCTTTTTCCGTCCATTACCATAAATGGCTTAAAAGGCTTGTTTAAGCTAGAGGGGCTAAGCATCATTGAACATGCATCAGCAAGAAGCCATAAAACTTTTCCTTCTTTGAACTTTTCGTTCTCAATAGCTTGTCTAGCAGCAGACGAAAGTGATCGCCAAAAAGTAGAATAGTCTTCTCGGTTAGTATCGGTTACTACTGCTAACCAATTACTACTTCGAAAATCTTCTATAGATATATCTATGCCTTCTGGATATCGTTCCATTTTTTGCCTAGCAGTAATATACGCCCAACCTGCATTTAGCGTATCAAACTGTTTTTGTCTAATTCAATTGAAAAAATCACGGCGCGCCCGCTTTCTTATTCTTCCTGCGATCCTGGATGACCTTGATGACAGCGTTAAGATCATCAATATCCTTGCCTAGCTCTGTTACGTTTGGAACCGTGGCATTTTTAGCAGAAGACGGATCATGCGCATCAACCAGATCATTACAGCGCTGGTAAAGCCTGTTTATCTCGTAGTACTCGCCATCATTAAACCCTACAACATCTTTTAAGCCCTTAATTTTTATCCAGTCGCGGTAACGCCTGACCACGCCATTAAAGACTACATCTTGAATAACACGCTCAATAGCTGCGCGCATACGATCATATGCTTTGAGCATTTCTGCCGCGTCTTCTTCATTTGGATATTGCGGCCAGGGCTTACCTACTAATTTTGTGTGCATTGATTCAAGAGCGTGAATGCGCTCCTTATAGCTCGAATGCCCCCAAGGCAGGCCATCACAGACATTACCGGCATATTGCCCTTTCCATTCCAGAAAACATATCTTGTTATCAAGCTTATTTTCTTCAATCTCATCACGAAGTTGGCCAAGAAATGATGTGTCATGGGCAAAGACAATGACTTGGCGTTTTTTTGCTTCCTCGGCAAGGCGGCGCGCAACATGCTGCCTGCGCCAGTGATCAAGTGAAGATACCGGATCATCAAAGATAATCCCGCAGGAATGATCTGCTAATGATAGCTCAGCTAAAAACGCGCCCAGAGCAATGGCACGCTGCTCCCCTTCACTTAGAATTTCATCGATATTTCGGTTAGTCGGGATTTCCAATAAAAGCTGATGTGTAATAGTTTCGACTTAATCTGACAGTCGTTGCAATAAAAAGGATTGCAAGGATGAGAGTTACCGATTTTGATGTTGGTGCAAACGCAACATTAAAATGAAAGAGGTAACTC
>JALTAZ010000112.1 GCA_027075555.1 Micavibrio sp. | reverse complement strand
CCAAAATAATTCACGCATAATTCAATCTCATTTATAAGAAATTGAATCATATCGAGCATACTTTGTGAATCCCGTGAAACTTTATGTACACAATTTAATAGGTCCTGAGCCTAGGTAATGCACCCATAGATTATTCCCGCCAAAGACGTAAGGTGATATAGCTATTGACAAAATTAATTATATGCCATTACACTTTTATGATATCGTATCCGTTAATCATATAAAGGAGTTTGTTGTGAGTGTGTTTGATAACTCAAGTGATAAGCAGCAGCTCGTGTTTGTAGGCGTTGGTGGTGCTGTGGCAGCCGCCTTTGCCGCGGCGGTAGTTTTGTATCCATCACGCGTTGAGCTATGTGATATAGATGGTGATGATAGTAAACAGTCTGTTGGATATATTAGCGAAACTTCGGTATTTAAGACAAATAAGTTGAATAATGATCAGAGCGTTGAGAAACATTCACTTTGCAGGGTTTCTCCTTACTCTTTGGAAGAGGGAGTGGATTATAGTTTTTCAGGTGGTTCTGTAGTGATTGAAGGTGATGTTCCTAAAGGTACAAGTGTAACGGTTCATGATGGATTGATTGTTGTCAATGGTGATATTCATGATGGATCAGAAGTTAGTGCTAAGCTACCCGAAATCTGGCATAGTGAGAGCTATATGTCCATGTGTTATAGTTCTGGCGGGGCGGGTGTTAATGTGGGTTCTGGTATAAGAGCTTATCCTTGTACGAAGAATAAAGACGTATTTGGTGGATATAAATATTCTGATAACAACTACGCTGCAGTTACTGTTCTTGGCAAAGCCCTAGATGGTGCGTCCATATATAGTAATAGGGGGGTATATATCTCTGACTACAATAAGGATAGTGAAACAGGAGTAAAAATCAGCTTTTCTAATTACAGCACAGAAAAAAATGTTGGTACTGATTTTGACGTTCCAGATTTATAACACTACCGGCGTATAAATGGTAAATATACTACCTCATTTTTACCGTTTGCTTTTTAGTAATCTTTGTTTTTGTTTATTCCAATCTCGTTTTTTATCTGTTTCGCGTTTATCATAGAGCTTTTTACCCCTAGCAAGGGCAATTTCAACCTTTGCTCGCCCGCGTGAATCAAAATATATTTTTGTTGCAACTATGCTCATACCATTTTTTGCAACAGCACCCATAAGTTTGTTAATTTCACGCTTATGCAAAAGTAATTTACGTGGGCGGGTTGGCTCATGCTGCATTTTTGATCCTGCTTGTTGATATTCGGCTATATTGGCATTAAACAGCCATATTTCACCGTCTTTAGGGCCAACATAAGATTCTTTTATACTGCATTGACCAAGGCGCAAAGACTTAACTTCTGTTCCTTTAAGCATTATTCCAGCCTCGAAAGTATCTTGAAGCTCATAATCAAAGCGTACTTTCTTATTGTCGGCTACGATCTGGTTGGTTGAAATCATACCAATTTTTTTGTTTTTCTTTTTAGACATAAAATATTTGCTATTTATCCATCTTTAAAATTTTGGTGGCTAAATATCCTCCATATTTGCAAATTTCAATGCTGTATCAACTTTTTTTCTTGCTTGATCGGTCGCCGGTAATATTGGGAGCCTAACTTCATCACTGCAAAGACCTAGTTTTTTTGCAGCATATTTTATTGGGGCGGGGCTGCTTTCACAAAACACATCATTTGCCAATAACGCCAGAGAATCACGAAGCTTCTCATAGGTTTTAATATCGCCATTCGTCCAAGCATTTTGCATTTGTGCGCATTTATCGGGAACAACATTTGAAATTACAGAAATGCAGCCAACTCCGCCTTGTGCTAAAAAGGCTCCTGCGGTGCAATCATCACCTGAAAGCTGGCAAAAATCTTTACCAATTATATGGCGAGTTATAAGAGGGCGGTATAAATCTCCTGTTGCGTCCTTTACTCCAATGATATTGGGGAGCTTTGCAAGCTTTGCCATTGTGCTTAAATCCATATCCACAATGCAGCGCCCTGGAATGTTATATATAATAATTGGAATATTACTTGCTTCATGCACAGCATGGAAATGTGCATACATACCAGATTGTGTAGGTTTGTTATAATAAGGCGTAATTACAAGAGCCGCATCCGCGCCATCATTTTGCGCATTTTGAGTTAACTCTATAGCTTCTTTTGTAGAATTTGATCCACTTCCTGCAATTACTGGAATTCTTCCCTTGACCACATCGATACAACGCTTAACAATGGATCTATGTTCATCATGAGACAAGGTCGGGGATTCCCCCGTAGTACCACAGGGAACCAAAGCGTGAGTGCCTTTTTCGATTTGCCATTCAATCAGATTTTCAAAAGACTTCCAGTCGATCTCTCCATTTTTAAATGGGGTTATCAGGGCAGTAATAGAGCCATGAAACATTGCTTTTCTCTTTTGTTAGTATTCATTAAAACGGCTCTAAATCTATCTTGTAGCAAAGTATTTTGCAATAACGCAGCCGCTAATATCTTTATTTTTGTTATTTTCTGCAGGCTTTTATTTGTTCCTCTTCCAGTCATAGCTAAGGATAGTCCTGTAAATCGCCTGCAAAATACGCAAGCGCGCCTTCTTACAATAGAGGCTATAAAGCTTATTGATTTAGGAAAATGGGATAAAGCCAGAGATAAAATAGCACAGAGCAAAGATCCATTAGCGGCAAAGATTTATCACTGGCTGTTACTTAGCAACACCAACAAAAAAGACTGGAATAATCAACTATTTCTTAGTCTTTCAAGATTTATAGAACATAACCCAGAATGGCCTAATATAAATAAATTAAAACTTAGAGCCGAGGGCGTGATGCCTGAAACTTTATCTAATGACGAGGTAATAGCATGGTATAGCAAATATGAGCCTAAAACGCCTTATGGCATGGGGCGTTACATGGACGCGCTTATTATAAATGGTAAGGATAAACAGGCCAAGGAGTTTTTGTCTAATTGGTGGGAAAGTGCTAAGTTAAGTCGGGCACAACAAAAGAAGATATTAAAGGATTATGGACGTTTTCTAACATTAAAGTCCCACAAAAGCCGTTTTGATATTTTATTATTGCGTAAAGAATATGATAATGGTCTAGGCATGGCATCATTTCTTGGTAATGGTTATTATCATTTGGCAAGAGCTCGAATTGCTTTAGCTAAGAATAAAAATAGCGGTCTTGCCGCGTTAATTGATAAAGTTCCGGATAATCTTAAAAATGATACAGGGCTATTATATGAAAGGCTGCGTTGGCGAAGAAAACGTGATCTTGATGATGGCGCAGTAGAGATTTTATATACCTTGCCAGAAAATGCCAAAGTAAATAACCCCAAGGATTGGTGGAAAGAGCGCCATATAATTATTCGCAGGCTTTTACAAAAGGGTGAGTATAAAAAGGCATATGAGCTATCATCTCGTCATATTCAACATGATGGTTTTTCTTATGCTCAGGCGCAGTGGTTAGCAGGTTGGATGGCTTTGCGTTTTATTCATCGCCCGACAGAAGCCTATGAGAGATTTACCGCTCTTTATACAAAGGTTAAAATGCCAGTTAGTAAGGCTAGAGCTGCTTATTGGGTTGGGCGCTCTGCCGAGGATATTGGGCAATTAACCATGGCCAAAGACTGGTATAAGATATCTTCGGAATATCAAACAACTTTTTATGGGCAATTAGCAAGCTCAGCTCTTTCTATCAGGGATAAACTTCCTAATACTAAACTTCCATATATTTCAAATTCTCAACGTAAATCTTATTGGAAATCAGAGCTTGTTCAGGCTTATGAGTTATTTAGAATTGCTGGAAAGAAAGATATATCAGAAGATTTTTTGAATGCTTTTTTGCGGTCAGATGAAACCCCTAAAGCATATAGATTTGCCGCAGAAATGGTTGCTAAACGTGGAAATAAAAAATTGGCTGTGAAAATTGCTAAGAAGGCTACTAAAAAGGGATTGTTTCTTACAAAACAATCATATCCAACTATAACAAAACAGCTCGCACAGATAAATTATGCTGAATGGGCATTGGTTCATGCAATTATTCGCCAAGAAAGCATGTTTGATTACAGTGCAAAAAGCAGTGCAGGTGCACTTGGGCTTATGCAACTTATGCCTGCTACGGCGCGCAGTATGGCAAAAAAGCTAAGTTTGCCATATAAAAAATCGTGGTTAACTGATAATCCTAAATACAATATGATATTAGGTTCTTATTATATTTCCAAGTTGATTGAGCGCTATGATGGAAGCTATCCATTGGCAATTGCTGCTTATAACGCAGGTCCTAGCAGAGTAGATAGTTGGCTAAGAGATTTTGGAGACCCTAGAACAGGAGAGATTGACCTTATTGATTGGATTGAATTAATCCCCATATATGAAACCCGTAACTATGTGCAAAGGGTCATGGAAGGGGTTTATATATATCGTTTAAGGCTAAAACACATACAGATGCAACCAACAACACAGCTTCATGTTGCAATTCATAATAAAAAATAGCAATCTATAGATGTGTTACGATAGCAATCTTTTTTAAGTTTTTTCTAATTTATTTATGCTATACTAAGGAAGTGGAGTCATCGTTTTATACGATGTGGTAGTGTGTGGAGGTTTTTTTATGAAGCTGCTTATTGCAGATGATCATACTTTATTCAGGGATGCATTAGTACAATATATTGAGCGTTCTAATCCGTCTTCATATGTTACTCTTGCCAAAGATTTTTATGAGGCGTTATCAAAATTGGAAAATGATCCTCATCAGGACTTAGTTATACTGGATCTAAAGATGCCTGGAATGAACGGTCTTGGAGGGTTTGAGGTTGTAAGGGATAAATTTCCTAATAACCGAGTAGCCCTTATGTCTGGCGTAGCAGAAAGTGAAGATATAGAAAAAGCCTTGAATATGGGGGCTGTAGGGTATTTTCCTAAGACACTTTCTGGTAAGGCACTGCTTATAGCAATACAAAATGTAATTAACGGTGAAATATTTATTCCCAAAGGGGAAAAAGCACAATTTATGCCATCTTATTATGCGGATTCTACTTCTGATGATAAAAAGTGTGATGATAATGCTGTAAAAACTAATAATAGCGTTACTTTTACCCCTCGTGAAAGAGAAGTTCTTTCATATCTTGTTAAAGGCGCATCTAATAAAGAAATTGCAAGAGCGTTGGATTTGCAGGTAGTAACTGTAAAGCTTCATATTCGTGGAGTTTGTCGTAAACTTAATGCAAATAATAGAACTCAGGCTGCGCTTATGGCAAAGGAAATGGGAATTATCCCAGCTTCTGACACATAGGTAAGAGAGGTTAAGAATGCAGCTATTATTTTTAACTAAACTAAATAAGTAATTAGGTGAAACTATAATCATGAAAGATAAAAAATGTAGGTTTTTACTTTTCCTACCCGCCATTATTATTCTTGTTTTTTCAATGATTGCCATATATTCGGCATCTAAATTGATAGTTATGCGAAAGGATTTAAGTCAATCTTATCAAAATGTTGTTCCATCTCATGACATGAGCATGTTATGGAGCAAGTTTGAACGTCAAGAAATGTGGGTTTATTGGTCTATATATGCTGTTGGTATATGTGGTTTTGTTCTAATTATTCTCAACTCGGATAAACTTAAGAGACTAGAAAATTTAAATTGTGAAAGGATAAAAACTCTTAGTCTTTTACAAAATCGTTTAGCAGCATTAGACGCGGCACGTGACGGAATCTTTATAATGGATAAAAATGACAATATTTCATACATAAATAAGTCTTTTTGTGAAATTATCGGAATTGATGATAGTAGGAGAGAGAGCTTAAATGGAAAAAGCTGGGAGGATATATTTTTGCCTTCTGATTTTGAAATAATAGAAGAGGATATACTGCCTGAACTATATGAAAATGGCTTTTGGAATGGAGATTTTCAAATATATAGAGAAGATAATTCTTCAATCTATACAGAAATATCAATAACACGAATTCCAGATGGCGGCCTAATAGGCACTGTTCAAGATATTAGCTATAGGAAAAAGACAGAGCAGGAAAAGAAGGATTTAGAAGATCAATTCTATCAAGCCCAAAAGATGGAGGCTATAGGGCGTCTTGCAGGTGGAATAGCGCATGATTTTAATAATATTTTGGCTGCTATGAATGGCTATGCAGAGTTTTTGTTAGAAGATCTTGATGAAGATGGAGAGCAACGCAAATTTGCAGAAAATATACTTCAGGCAGGTATGCAAGCCAGAGAGCTAGTCGATCAGATGCTAGCTTTTTCAAGGCGTAGTAATAGCGGAAAAGATACGCTTGATTTGGTTAAATCTGTTAATGAAGCATTGTCTATGGTTGCGGTTACTATTCCAAAAACAATAGAGTTGCAAAGCGCCATAAATGTAGATTCTGTTATTATAAATGGCAACCAAACTCAAATTTCACAGGTAGTTATGAATTTATGCGTAAATGCCCAAGATGCAATTGAGGATAATCATGGCGTTATAGATGTAAGAATGGATATGTTTTGCCCTGATGATATAAATATTCAAAATGTTGTAAGAAGCGAGCTGCCAGATGCTAGTGAGACGCCTTATTTGCGTATTGATGATATTGATGCTGGGCGCTCTCGTTTAATATTAAGCCATTTATGTAAAAACAACAGCTATGTGAAACTTAGTATTTCTGATACAGGAACTGGTATGAGCAGGGTAATAATGGAGCATATTTTTGAGCCATTTTTTACAACTAAGCCTGTTGATAAAGGTACAGGGCTTGGTCTTGCCACTGTACATGGTGTACTTGTTAGTCATAAAGGGTTTTTGGTTATAGACAGTATTCTTGGAAAAGGAACAACTTTTGAGCTGTATTTTCCTGTAGTTGGTAATATGGAGCAAAGTGCAGTTAAAAATACAAATAAGATAAATGATGATACTAATTCTAAGAAAGATGGGCATATCCTATTGATTGAAGATCAAGAAAATGTGCGCAATATGACTCTTAAGATGTTAGAGCGCCTAGGATATAAAACTTCTTATGCCGTATCGGGGCTTGATGGTCTTGATTTAATTCGTGAAAATCCAACTGAATTTGATCTTATTATAACTGATTATAATATGCCTATAATGACTGGTTTAGAAATGGTAAATCAAATATATGAAGATTTACCAGGTCTTAGATTTGTTATCTTATCTGGATATAGCGAGGAAAAAATGAGAGAGATAATAGATAACCATCCTGCAATTACTGCGGTTTTGCGTAAGCCGGTAAATAAAAATATGTTGTTAGACGCTATAGAGGGTGCTTTGCATAAAGAGCAATTACCTGCTTAAGTTTTTATTTTTAAGTGATACCATGGGGGTTTACTCTCATGAAAGTTTACTTAGTTTTGCCCTCTCTTACCCATAATACCATCATTATGGATAACAATATCAACAGAGTAACCCATTTAGGAAACAATGAAATATCTCTAACTCCTGTTACAGTGAAATCATTATTTTGTTTTAAAGCCAGCCAATTTGATCCACCATATCTTTTGGTACTTTTTGCAACAGTTACAGTTGGTCTTGCCACTTTATCAAGCCATATTGCTGTTCCACCAGAGCTATTTATTAAGGGGCGAAGTTTTTTATCGGTTGTTATAACACTTCTTAGTTCTATTGGCGTTAACTCTCCTATTATAGCAAATTTTCTCATGGAATTTATGTCTTCAAAACTATAAATCCCTAGATCTTTTGCCTCATATTTATATATGAGTTTGCCCGAGTTTTTATCTATTTTTAAATCTATTACCAGATTTTCACCATTAGGTAAGGTCATAGCAACCGATTCTTCTTCTTTACCATATCCTTGTTTTTCAATAGTGATTATATTATTGTTAACCTTGATATCTAGTGCACGTTCGTCAAGTTCGGGTTCTTTCATAAGCCAGTGAACAATACGTCGCAATAATTCGGCATGTGGTCCGCCGCCCTCATAACCACGTGACCAAAGCCACATATGATCGCTTGATATTTGTGCTACTCTTCCTTTGCCAACCCTATCTAATATCAGTAGTGGAGATCCTTCATCATTACTCATCAATATATCACCGCGTCTGCGTTTTATATCAATATAGCGCAACCATGAGCCCCAATTTTCTTTTTCATTTTTATTTATAACTTTATTATTCCATATAATATTCTTAGTAACAGGGTGTTGATAACCAAGCTCAGTAATTTTAGGGATATATTTGCGTTCTATTATTTTTCCTGTGGGTGTTGCAGGTAATATATCGCCAAGCGGGGTATCATATATAGATCTTTTTGTCGCAAAAGCAGGACCGCTAGCTTCTAAGAATGCTCCTCCTTCGCGAATATATCTAACAATATTACGAAAATATTTTTCTGGTAAAATATTATTAACACGGAAACGATCAAAAATTATTAAGTCAAAATCATATAATTTAACTTCGAATAACTCTCTAAATGGAAAGGCAATAAGCGATAATTCACGCTTAGGAGTATAGTCAAATTTTTGTGGTTCTCTTAATATTGTAAAATGTATCAGATCCACCCCAGGATCAGAGGTTAAAAGATTACGCCATGTTCGCTCTCCGGTGTGGGGCTTTCCAGAAACAAGTAAAACCTTTAAGCGATCACGAACACCATTAACTAAAATTGCGGTTTTGTTATTGCTTAGGGTAATTTCATCTTCTACACCTTCAACTTCTAGGGTAAATATATTTTGCCCTGCATGTTCTATTGGAATGCTTAGACTTTGTTCCTCATTTATTGGAACATTTGTTACACGTTTTTCACCATTATGTAGGGTCAGGGTAACTTTGGCGTTATTTTTACCAATATTTTCAGTGTCTTCAACACGGTACTTCACGGTTATATCTTTTCCCACAAGCCCATATGCAGATGCATGGTTTATAACAATTTGTCTGTCTTTTTCACTTTTTTTGCCACTTAGTAAAAGGTGAACAGGGCCGTAATTCTTACCTGCAACTATGGCATTAGGAATATCGTGTATTTGACCATCTGAAAGGAAAATCACGCCGGCACGCCGTTTAGGTGGAACATCACTCAACGCTTGATCTAGCGCGGAAAATAAATCGGTGCGACTAGTTATTTCTTCATTATTATTTGGAGCGTTAATAACTCTAAGTTCAAATTTACCACTTTTTTCTATTTCATTTTGAAGATATGAAAGAGCGTTTAAAGTTCTTTCACTGCGTTTTTCAAAATTTTGGCTTGGGCTTTTATCAACAATAATTGCCACCACATCTTTGACATAACTTCTATCTTCTTTTGTAAGAGATGGCTCTAAAAGCGCTATAATAAACGCAATAAACATCAAACTACGCATGGCAAGAGCGCGGCGATATTTGAAAAAAGAGATTATAAATAAAATAATTCCGATAATGCATGCTACAACTATCCACGACCAATCAAGGGTTGGTGAAAAGTGGAATGTTGTTGCAAGCTGTGTTTTAGCGTCCATTATTTCCCCAATCTTTCCAATATGTAAGGAATATGAACTTGATCGGCTTTATAATTGCCAGTTAAAGCATACATTACAAGATTTACACCAAAACGAAGTGCCATTTCCCTTTGGCGTGCATTACCAGAGCGATTAAAGCGGTTAAAACTTCTCTGTCCTAGAGAGTCATACCATGATCCCACCCAATCATTGCTACCTATTATTACAGAAGAGACATTATCCCTTCCACTTGCGCTATAGCGTTCTACCCAAAGGGTCGCTGAGTTATAGCGGCCAGGAAAATCTTTAAGCAGGTAAAAAGAACGCCCTAAAACATGATCGCTAGGAATAGGAATTATTGGCGGTATATTAAGTGAGGAGGTAATCCGCCTTAAAGCTTTGGCGTTGGCTGTGTTTGTCATGCTGCTTGTTGAGCGATTTTGATCGCGCGTGTCAAATATTATAGTTCCGCCATGATCTAGATAAAATTGAATATTTTTCATCGCCTTATCAGAATAGATTTTTTGATTTTTGCTGATAGACCAATATATAAGGGGAAAAAAATTCAAATTATCCTTTTCAGGATTTAGACCAACCACGCCCCTAGGCTCAACAGATGTTCTTTGAGTTAAGGTATTTGATAACGATTCCAGTCCTTGGCGCGTTAAACTATCTAATTCTGTATCACCAGTTTTAATATAAGCAAGGTAAAACGCACTTGCATATTTTATATCAAAATTTTCATTTGCATAAGATTTTGTAGGTAATATAGATACCATCAGTCCAAAAGGTAATATCAAGTTAAACAAGGATAACCTAGCCTTTTTAGTGAAAAACAAAGGACGCTTTCCTGCTATAAGAATCATAATCAACCAATCCAAGCAATATAAAGCCAGAGCCAAATATAAGATATATGGCATTACACTGCGCTCATAATCTTGCTTATAATGACTTTTTATTATGCTTTTAGGAAGGGATTGCGGGATCAATAGCGCAGGGAGATTTGTTCCAAGATTAAGAGCATATTGCGTTTGCCCTGTGCCATAAATTCCAGGGGGGGTTAGTGATGTTGGTATAAATAAATCCAAATTTTTTGCTTTCAAGGGTGAAACAGCGGCAGGGGGCGGATATAGTTTTCCATATCCATCCATAATTAACAATGGAGCAAGAGATGCAAAATCATAATTTGCCTTAGATGTGCTTTTACCGGCAAGCTGTATAATTCTTTTTAAAACCGAAACATATAGTCCTGAAAGGGCAAAATCAGACCAGTCAGTATTTGCAGTGGTATGAATAAGGACTATAAGTCCTTTTCCTTTACCATTAGCTGTTATAAAAGGTGTTCCATCAGATAGTTTTGCCCATATTTTGCCCTCAAGATCTTGCTCGGGATCGGCTAAAACTTGTTGTCTTATACTTACATCATCAGGTATGTCTAAGCCATAAAATGGGCTGTTTTTTTCAAAGGGAATAATTTTTTGCGGCTTATCCCATGATAAAGATCCAGATAAAGAGCGCTCTCCAGATCGCAGAGTAACAGGAAGTAAAAACTGTTTATTTACAGAATTTGCAAGATTAACTCCACTAAATCTAAGTAATAGGCCGCCTTTTTTAACCCATGTTTCCAAAGCGTTAAGAGTTTCTGTTGGCATTGCTCCTATATCTGGTAATATTATAACTGACATATTCTTTTCAATAAGTTTATCAATATTATCTATTGTAATATTTGAATATGGCTCTAAGGCACGTTTTATATAATAACTAGCTTCTATAAGTGGGGCAGCACTTTCAGATCCTGCGTTATCGGCTATGCCAACATTTTTTTTCTTAAATCTATCATCAAGTAAAAATACCCCGCCAGCGCCTTTACGTCCGCTTATTTGAAAAGTTGTAACTTTGGCGACTTGATCATCTGTTATATCAAAAGCTACAGATATAGGGGCTTTAGAAGTTGATACATTTGCAGATGCAATGTCCAATATTACATTTTTACTTGCCATTGCGCGTACTATAACAGGAATATTTGCTTCCACATTTCTTGGGGCATCAACATCAATATATGTATTTTTAGAGCCATCTTTCTGATCTTTCTTACTTATAACTTTTTTGTTAGAGCGAAGTAATAATGGTAGTTTTTCGTTATTTACAGTAAAGAAAGATAACCCCCCAGTTCTTTGCGCTATTTTGACCGCTTTTCTGATATTCCCCTCATCAAGACCATGTGATAGCCAAACATTGTGAATTGATTTTTTGATTTTTTGATTTTTAAGTTCTTTGATAAATGCTTCATAATCGGCAGGCCATGGATTTGGTTTCATTCCCCTGATTATAGAAAGAGCAGCCCCCTCACTTAGTGGTCCAACTTGTTTAATATTTTTTTCTCCCAGAGCAGGGGTTGTAGTTATTATATAAATTTCCCTATTATCACGAGCAGATTTTTTAATTATTTCTTCTGCTGTTTTAGTTTGCATTTGCCAAGTTTGTGCACTTGCCCAACTATTATCCATTATTATGCGAACAGGACCATATCCAGGTATTTCTTTGGCGGGGTTTAATACAGGATTTGCTAATCCTATTATTATCAATGCGGCAATAATAAGTCGTAATAATAATATCCACCATGGGGACTTGCTTGCTGTTTGTTCTTCAGATACAAGCCCTTTTAAAAAAATAGTAGCAGGGAAGAATATAGTTTTTGGAGCAGGAGGCGTAATACGTAATATATACCAGATCACAGGCAATGCCAGTAAAGCCGATAATATTACGGGCTGCACGAAAACTATTTGTGATAAAAACCCGATCATATTCTTTGGTATTTCCCTTCAGATATCATTTCCCAAATATATCTTAATGTGTTTTCTATGTCGTTATCACTTATGTGCAAAACATAATTCCAGCCATATAAATGGCAAAGTGATTTTATCGCATCTATATGATTAGACATTCTTTGGCTATAATTATCTCTAATAGAAGATACATTATCTATAATTTCTTCTGCATCATTTAATCCCTTAAAGCGTATCCGTCCCTTAAAGTTTAAATTAATTTCTTCTGGATCAAGGGTTTGAATAATAAAAGCATTTTGCGTTTGGTTGCTTATCGTCTTAAAACATTTTTCAATATCTGTAATGGGTGATAAAAAATCTCCAACCCCTATAAAATATGCATGTTTTGGTAATGTTAGATTATGCTCACTTGGTAAAAAATCATCACTTTTAGATTTATTATATAAATATCTTGCTATCTTATTTATTGTTTCTTCACTTCGCCCTGTTTGAGTTTCACCAAAAATACCAATTTGTTCCTTGGCCTTTTTTAATAGCAAAACAATAGATAGAGCTGTAATTTGTGCGGTTTCTTGTTTACTAAAGTTAGTATGTATAGATCTAAAATCCATTGTTTTTCCACTAGCGCACCATAAAAAAACTTTTCTAGTTATTTGCCATTCTTTTTGCTTTATAAATATTTGGTCGCTTTTTGCGGATTGACGCCAATCTATATCTTGGGGCCTGTCTGATTGATCATATTCACGAAATTGCCAGAATTTTTCTCCTGAACCTGATTTGCGTTTTACGTGTTCTCCATGGATAACATTATCTGCGATATTTTCTGACTTTATCATAAGAGCAGGCAAGCTAAGAGTTGAATTCTCTGCTTGTTCACGAAGTTTATCTATTTTTGATAATATGTTCATTATGACTTTATACTTATAAGCTGCTTATTATTTCTGTTATTAGATTTTCAAGAGTTAATCCGTGAGAACGAGCCTTAAAGTTAAGCGCCATGCGATGGCGTAAAACAGGAGCCGCCAGAGCAATAACATCATCTTCTAATGGTGCACTGCGCCCTTGTAGCAAAGCTCTCGCACGTACAGCAAGCATAAGACTTTGTGAGCCTCTTGGCCCTGGAGCCCAAGCAACATATTCATTCACTATCTCATTGGCATCTTCATCAGGGCGCAAGGCTCTAACTAGATTTACAATCATATCAACAATAATATTACCAACGGGCATGTCGCGGACGATATTCTGAATTGATATAAGATCATCAGGACCCATAACTGTTTGAGCCTTAGTATTTTGGTTTGTTGTTGTGCTTATTACAATATCACGCTCTGCATCATAAGTTGGATATTTGACATCAATTTGCATTAAAAACCTATCAAGTTGAGCTTCGGGCAGAGGATATGTTCCTTCTTGCTCAAGTGGATTTTGTGTTGCTAAAACATGAAACGGAGAAGGTAGTTTTTTAGGAACGCCTGAAACTGATACCTCCTTTTCTTGCATGGCTTGTAATAAGGCTGATTGTGTGCGTGGAGATGCGCGGTTAATCTCATCAGCCATAAAAAATTGGGTAAATATTGGCCCTTCTATAAAGCGGAAAGAACGTTTCCCCTTTGCGCTTTCTTCCAGAACTTCAGAACCGATAATATCGGCGGGCATAAGGTCAGGAGTACATTGCACACGATTAGAGTTAAGCCCCATGACATGGGCAAGAGTTTCAACAAGCAACGTTTTTGCTAGTCCAGGAACCCCAATAAGCAAGACATGACCTCCGGAAATCATAGTGATAAGGGTTTGGTCAATGACTTCATCTTGCCCAATAATAACCTTATTAATCTCTTTTTTTGCATTATTTACTTGCTTAACGGCTTGATCAAAAAATTCCGGCATTTCAATGTTTGTCTTTGCCATATTCATGGTAACATAATCCTTCCTTAAAAAATCTAGACTCGTATAATACGCAAAATAAATAGAAATGCATGTTTAAAATTGAAAATGATCTTAGAAATTAAGCAAAAAATTATTCCTAGAAAATGGATTAACTGTAAAAATACCAAACGCTTATTTGCAGCCCTTCAAGGTGGCATTCCAGATAGTGAGCCCCAAGCCTTGTTTGTAGGCGGTTGTGTGCGAAATGCTATAATGGATGTAGAGGTTGAAGATATTGACATTGCTACTAAATTGTCACCAGAGCATGTTATTGAAATTTTAAAACGTGAGAATATAAAAGTTATTCCAACAGGATTAAAGCATGGAACTGTGACAGCAATTATTGATGGCAACAGCTATGAAATAACAACATTGCGCCATGATTTAAAAACCGATGGCAGACATGCAGAAGTAGCTTTTACCGATTCGTGGGCTGAAGATGCCAAAAGGCGAGATTTTACAATAAATACATTGCTGATGGATTGTAAGGGTAATGTCTATGACCCATTAGGAACAGGGATTGATGATATAGCTCAGCGCAGAGTAGTTTTTGTTGGTAATCCCAAAAAGCGGATAGAAGAAGATCATTTGCGTATTTTACGGTTTTTCCGTTTTTCTGCAATTTATGCCAATAATTTTGATTTAGAAGGTCTAAAAGCATGTGAGAAAGCAGCAGATAAAATAAAAAAACTCTCAAAAGAGAGAATAACTCAAGAGTTTTTTAAAATTATAGCATCAGATAGACCTTATGATGTTTTAGAAGTGATGTTTAGGCATAAAATTTTAAATTTTTTTAAATTTTGTGATTATAATCCAGAGTTTTTCAAATATTTTTGTAAATTTCAATCTAAATATAGACTTAACGCTTTATCATCACGTTTATTTGTTTTTGCCGCTCTTAATTTTGAGAATATAAAATCTATGGAGGAGTTCATATTATTTCCCAAAGTTTTTTTAAAGGATATGAAGGCTATTAACAGGGCGCTTAAACTTCCTGATCTTTCATGCGATCATGCTGTGCGCGTTAGCGTATATAGGTTTGGCAGGAGTATAACAGCGCAGTCTTTAATAATAGAGTTGGTTCAAGATCGTGTTATTAACGGATATGTACCAAAAGCGCTTAATATTATTCAAAATTGGAATATTCCAGATTTTCCAATTACTGGAGAGAATTTAATAGCAAAAGGCATTCCACAAGGAAGAGAACTTGGATATGAATTAAATAGATTAGAGCAAAAATGGATAGATAACGATTTTAAGGATATAGACTAATGATATTCAACATATTGCCTATAAATATTATATCTAAAAAATTGTCGCCAACGTCATGTCATGGCGCTTGCTAATATAACAGTGTGCTACCAACGCAAATCATGAGTAACACTTACTAACTACTACTACGCAGCTTTTCCTTTAGTTTTTTACATGAATATACTATAGCCAACACATTCTAACGCACACCCCAACGCGGGCGAAAACACGCCCCTTACTTTACTCAATAAATAATGGCAAATATCCCATTATAATATCTATACAATATTATGGATTACCACTTAAAGTTTGAAGAACATCATCTATGGCTTCAACATTTGCATTGATAGTTTCATCAACATTTGTAACTTCTTCACTTGATGAATTTTGATCACCTTGTGAATCCTGCCCAATATTCACTGCGGCATCAGAGTTATTAAGTATAACACAAGAGCTATTACCAGTAGCCGATGATGCAGCGTCAGCACCACAAACCAAATTTACTATATCTCCCCCGCCACTAGCAACAACATTACTAGTTTTTTTCTTGTCTTCTACCTGCTTCATTAAAGCAGCAATAGAAGCTCTATTTTGTGTAGAAAACCCCCATGGATTATTACCTACCTGAGCATTAGACAAAGACGGAATCATCATAATAGCAAACGCGGCTATATAAAGTGAACCACTCAAAAATTTAACTTTTTTTTCCGATTCTTTCATAACACTATTCCTTCCTAGCTATAGAGAGGGAGCAATAATTTGCTCCTCTCTCTTAAATTTTAAATATCAAAATGAACATCTAGCTTTGTAATGAAAGCTTTCTATCCAATTATTCAACAGCAACAGCAACCGGAGAAGCCACTGTGATGCTTACGTTGTTACCAACAGCAGTTGCAACAGAGTTAACCAATGGTCCATCAAGAACACCTAGGTTGGCATAGTTGTTAACACTAACGCCAGATACTGCTGAGTTAGCAGAAACATTTGCATAGTTGAACTGAGTAAGATCAGCAACTAATAGTGCATCACCAGGTGTGTTAGCTTGAAGATCCACACTTAGGTTGTTACCAACAGCAGTTGCTGAACTATCAACAGATGCATTCAAGATATCACTTACGCTTGATGTAGCAGTAACATCACCTTGCTGAATGATACCAAAAGCAGCACCAATAGTAGCAAGAGCTAAAATATCAGTCATAGTGTTTCCACCAACTTCAGTAGCAGGAGCTGATGCTTCAACAGGTAATGAACGAATTGGAGGAAGGTCTCTATCATAACCAAAACCAATATCGCCCATATTGTATTGACCTTCATGCAGGTTAAGTGCAACAGTGCTTGAGATTGACTGGTTATTACCAACAGCAGTTGCTGTGCTCTCAACAGATGGAAGATCAACAGCATCGTTAATGCCATCAAACTCAACTTCTGAAAGATCAACTTCAACTGTACCACTTAGGTCAAATTGCATGTTAACTTGATTTGCATTTTCATCAACATTACCTTGACCATTTGATGCAGTAAGATCTCCACCATTGATATTAACAGCAGTAATCGGATTGTTCGGAGCGTTACTGTCGACATCAGCAGTCAGATCAATTGGCGCTGTAAATGTACCTGTAGCAGTGCCGTCAAGCGCACCTGGCGGGTTGTTGCTAACACCATTTACAACAGATGTTGCAGTAACATCACCAATGTTCATCTGGATTTTTTCGATTTGAACTAGACCAGATACATCTAGCTGATTATCAACATCAACATTGATATAAACAGTGCTGTTAACATCATTGTTCCAGTTCCATTCCACACTTTCAAAAGCGTTAGCTGTTGATGGTGCTCCTAGACCAAGCACCATTACTGATGCTGAGGCTAAGAAGAGTTTTTTAGATAGTTTCATCGTTACTTACTCCTTCTTGAGTTTTAGTTTTTTCTGGCTGTTTAAGATACGACGCCATGTGGTCGTTCTCCACGAGGTCACAGCCGGGAACCCCAGGAAGCTTTAAGAAATCTGTCATAATCTGGTAAACTGCCATTTCCGCAACAGAGCGCACACCAAGTTGCATAGGTTCATTACGAATTGAACCACCGTCAAACTCTATTAAAGTATCTCCGAAGAAACGAAATACATTTGCCTCTACTTCATAGCCTAAAATTTGCTTTTGCAAAGAGGCAACATAGCGTATGGCAAAATTTCGTGAATCGATTACACGAAGATCAAGGGCTACATTAACAACAACAGTTCTAACACCACCCCCCATGCCGCGTACAAATAGCTGAGTACCACCACTTATTATGTTGTAGTTTAGTTCTGTCAAAGCACCGACTAATATAAAATCACTTGCCGGTAGTCTGCCGTAATCAGCCGCGGTACGATTAAGTTTTTTCTGCTCTGCTAATTTAACTTCTGCAAGCGGTATTCTAAGATCTAAGCGCTCTACCATATGCGCCTTACCCGTCTTAGCAAGGGCGCTAATAACCATCTCAGATGTTCCTTGGGTTAGGGCATTACCTGAATCAATACTAACTTGACCTGTCTTATCAGCAATTTCCCCAACTGCAAATACAGGAAGATTTTTTGCTGGTATTTTCTGCAAAGCGGCTAAACACTGAGTATATGGGGTATCATTATTGGTGACGTGATAACTAAAAGCAGGCTTCACTCCGGCTTCATTTGTTGTTACTCCCAAAATAGAAGAGCCACATCCAGTTAAAAAAGAGGCACTAACAACCGCAGTCAATAAACGTCTAAAAAGCATCTTGAAACCCCTCATAAAAACTTATGCAAATAACTTTGTTGATTTGAGCTAGCATATTCCTATGTTACGTTAAGTACAGTGAAATATAGGGGATGAGCAGGATATTAAAAGGTAACACTTTTTATATATATTTTTCCATATATATCCCAATTAAGACAATAAGTATTAGTATACACCTATTCGGTATTACCCCTTTTTAGCCATTGGGTTTTAAACCTCTATAAAGAAAGTATTAATAATTAGTAGGATAAATTATCTATACAAGGATATATAGGGGTATTTGTACAAATATATTTTTAATTAAAGAAAATAGATGTAAACTATCATCACACATACATAGGCATAGGGCAGGAGCTTTTGAAATGAGAAATGGATTTTTAACTATTAGCATGGCAATAGGTTTTACTATTATCGGGCATTCAGCAATGGCACAGATGGACAATAGGCCTTTTTCATTCAGAGGAACTCCAGATGGTGGTGTAGGAATGAGCATAGGCGCTCAACAGGCTATAATAAATGATAAGATTTTAGGGTTTAGGCCTAAAAATCTAGTTAGAAGTGATTCTGGTATCTTGCTCGATGTTACGATAGGTCCTGGGCGTTCTGCTATTGTAAGTAATGAGGGAAATAGTGGTTATTTACCTAAATATAAGGGTAGAAGTTATAAAGATGACAATCTGGATATGACTGCTGGGGTGTTTAACTCTTATTTTTCACCAAGAAAGGGGGGTAACTCTAGGGCAGCACTAGCAAGTATAACTTCAGGAACTATGATAAGCACATGGACATCAAGAGTAGTTAGCGGTGCCCCGGTATCTTTTACTCCAAATAACTCAGTAGATGATTGGACGGCTTTAGTGCACACTCCCTACTAAGGAGGCAGCCTTTCCCTTTCTGTGATCTAATTTATGTACAATAATTTCAGGACATGGAACTATGCCTTGGCTCACTGCCCATATAGCAATTTGGGTGCGGTTCTCAAGCCCTAGCTTGCGAAGCACAGCTTTTAAGTGAACCTTGACTGTGGCCTCAGTAATATTTAGCTCTCTGGCGATGGATTTATTTGAAAAACCATTAGCTAAGCACCGGATTATATCCAATTCCCTTGCGGATATATCATATTCATCAAGCACATCAATTTTATATTTGTCACACCAGCCCCCCCAACCATCACTAATTATAGACGCCATGGATGTAGGAAAGACTTTCTCACCCATCATAATAAGGTCTAAAGACCCTATAAAAGCCCTTGAAGATATGTCTTGTAGCAAAAAACCATCAGCACCAGAACAAAAACTCTCTTTCATAAGCCTTGAATTTAGATCTTCGGCAAGAACTACAATTTTAGAACTATAAAATTTAACCTTCAATGACTTGATAAAAGAAGCTCTATCATCTTCATTATGAGCTCCATAAATAATTAGGTCATATTTTTTATCACTTGATATCATAGCTATATCGTTTAAATCTACTACTTCATCATCAACAGTATAGCCATATTTTTCTAACAAACTCTTCATTCCTTCTTTTAAAAAGGAATTTTTTTTCTATTAGTAGAACACTAATATCTTGCATTATACACAACCTAACCTTAGTAAGAACTTACTCTAACACCGATATATATATACTAGCTAATATTAAGCCGTCAACAAATTCAGAACACAAACATAACATAATTTAAGAAAATTATATATTTAAAAATACTAATAAAATCATATAGAAAGGAGGGTTATTATTTAAAATTAGCAAAATAATTATTATAGGATAGTAAAATATTATTAAAAATAAAGAGTTCAGATTATTATAAAGTAACAAGCTAGAAGCACAACCTTAAGTGTAATGTAAGGGTTTTTATATATCAAACAAATATATGCTCATTTTGTCATTTTTTTTATAGTATTTTTTTATCTTTATAGTGCCTCTTATGACATAAGATTTTATAATAAGGCACTTTTAATTATTTTAATCTCTATATGCCTTTATATCTTTTATATCTTTGCTTTTTTGTATCTAATTAGTAAGCTGCTTTTATTATGAGTAAGTTTAGCTATTTTTTGGTTGTTATAGCCTTTATTTCCTTATCTTCCTGTAAGGCAGATCACCTAAAATTCTGGGATAAATATGATAATAGAAATTATAATATCAGCGGAGTTGAAAACGATTATAAGACTTCAGATTATATAAATAGGATAATAAAAGAAGGTTTTTCCCAAGAGATAGAGAATAAAGATGATATAACATATCTTCGTGAAAAGGTGCGCCTTGATATTCTAAAAGCTTTGCGCGCCAAAGGTTATTATAATTCCAAGGTTAAATATATTGACAATAGCAGTAGTAGTGGTGGGCGCTATGATATATCTTTGGGTGAAATTGTTACAATTTCCTCAATCGCTGTAATGCCAAGGGAATATAATAATCTTATAGATGGGGTTTCATTAAATATTGGTGATCCTTTAGAAGCCGAGCAGGTTATAGCCGCACAAAAGTCTTTATATAGTAAAATGCAAAAGCAAAGCTGCGCTTTTGATCTTGATGTAAGTCATAGTATTATTCTTGATCCACATATTTATAAAGCGGAGATAGAGTTTGATGTTGAGCAGGGAAAAAATATAAAATTTGGAGCATTAGAATTTAGGGGTGCAAATAATATTAAACGCAATTATCTAGATAAACTAACCCCTTGGGAGGAAGGCTCATGTTTCAAGCGTAGTAAACTTTCATATGTGCGTGATAAATTGCTAGGCAGTGGTTTATTTTCTCGTGTCGATATAATATTGCCAGATGATGCCAAGGATTTGGAAAATATTCCAGTTATTATTGAACTAAAAGAGCGTGCACCTCGTACCTTGCGCGCAGGGCTAAGCTATTATACAGATAAGGGCGTTGGTGCAGTTTTTGACTGGGAACATCGCAATTTTCTTGGCTCTGGAGAAAGACTCAAAGCTGACTTAACATTATCAACCTTAGAACAATCGCTTAAGGCAAATTTGACTAAGCCTTATTTCTTGCGTAGTGATCAGAATTTATCAGTGCATAGCTTTATCAGGCGCAAAGATACTGATGCATTTGAAAGCCTTTCTACGGGTGTAGGATTTGGTATTAAGCGTAAATTTAGCAAATATTTATCTGCTGATATTGGAGCAGATATTGAGATTACTCGCATAGATGAAGGTAATAAACCAAGCGATAATTTTGGTTTATTCAGCCCGATGATTAGCGCCGTTTATGATAGTCGCAATGATAAACTAGATCCCATTAGAGGGTATTTATTTAAGGTATCGTCCAAGCCATTTATTGATGCATTGGGTAAGAGTGATCCTTTTATCAAGAATAAATTAGGGGCACAATCTTATAATAAAATAAGCGATAAACTAGTTTTAGCAGGGCGCGTTAATATTGGCTCTATCACAGGATCAGGAGCACAAAACTTACCAGCATCACAGCGCTTTTATGCAGGGGGGGGAGGGTCTATTCGTGGTTTTGGCTATCAGGAGGTAGGCCCTTATGAAAAAGGTAATCCTGTAGGTGGGCGCTCATTATTTGAAAGCTCGTTTGAAATGCGCTTTAAGGCGAATAAAACCATAGGCGGGGTTGCTTTTATCGATATTGGGCAAGTATATGACGAAATTATTCCATCCTTTAAGAATTTATCCATAGGCGCAGGTATAGGCGCGCGTTATTATACCGATTTTGGTCCTTTACGTTTTGATATTGGTGTTCCCTTGCAGGGAGATGACAATAGTGATGCAAATTTTCAAATTTATATCAGTATTGGGCAGTCATTCTAAAATTTCAGGATATATAATAAATGGCAAAGCACAAGAAAAATATTATAAAAAAGTTTATGCGCCTTGCTATTGCTAGTGTGGCAGTTGCTATGGCTTTGCTGGTATTTATACAAATTGCTTTTTGGGGGATAATTGCTTGGGTTAATTCAAACTCGGGTCAGAGCTTTATTGAAACTTCGCTAGGAGAACAGTTAAAGGGCAGCTCTTATAACATAAAAATAGGTGGCTTTTCTTATATATTTCCAACATTGTCACGGGTTGGCTTGATTGAATTATATAAGGATGATGAGCTTATATTATCGGCAAAATCAATAAGTTTGAATTTAGACATATTTCCGATAAACCGCAAAAAATTAAGTATTTATTTAAATGTAGAAGAATTTATTTTATATGCACAAAAAGATAAGAAATTATCTGATAAATCTATTGAATATACTAATATTTTCCCTGTGATTATTAAGCGATTTGACCTTCCTGATATATATTTTACCCACGTTAAAATTGCTAATATATATGCTCATAAATTCATAATTAGGGGAAGGGGTAAAAACGATATAACTATTTTCCCGCATATATATGGTAATATTTTACTGGAAAATAAACAGTATATAAAAATTGACTTAACTTATAAGGATAGGGGCAAACAAATACCAAATTTCTTACCCCGTAAAGTTAACATAAATGGCAGATTTAATACAAGGCGCGCGGCTCTTGAAATTGAGAACTTTGCGCTAGATGCTGATATATATGCCATAAATGCCAATATGAGCGCGGTTTTTAGAAAAAATCGTAAGTTTAAGGTTGATACTATTATAAGGGTTAAAAATACAGATAATATAACCCCGATAAAGTTAAGGTTATCTACAGTAAACAGGAGTGATTTTTTTACAAATATTGTATTATCAGGTGCATATTTTGAAAAGAAAATATCCTTAAATAGTAATATATCTTTTTCAAAAGGCAAATATTCCCTAGGTAATATTAAGCTAATTGCACCTGAGATGAACGTTTTAGGTAATGTGAGTTATGATAGCACCATATCATCATTAAGCGGCAGGCTATCAGGGCGTTTGGAAGGTTTAAATGCTTATCAGAATTTCATAGGTACAGGGCATAAGTTAGAACCTACTGATTTTGAAATTTTTATTAGTGATAAGGCCTTAAATATAAACGCAAAATCAAATGGTTATAGTAATAAATTGTATAATTTGAGTGTTAAAAATATAAATCTAAAAGCAAAGTTGGATAAGCAATTATTAACCATAAAAAAATTAACGTTACAGCGGAGTAAAAGTGATTTATTCATATCTAAAGGGAGCATTAACTTTGCGGATAAAAATGTAAATTTATCTATAAAAGCTAAGAATTTTAAAGGGATAAAAGGCGATATTGTCAATGGTACGATAAATGCTGATATTTCTCTTAAAGGCAATAATAATGATGGTTATTATTTGAGTGGTGTTATAGTTCCCAAGAAAATCGAAATTAAAATACCTGAGAAATTTTCATCTTCTATACCAGAGCTAAATATTAAAAAGAAAGGTGATGTTAAAAAATCTCGCCCCCCTGATATGGCTAAAAAAATCACCTTGGATTTAATAGTTGATGCCCCGCAGCAGATTTTAGTTAGGGGCTGGGGGCTAGACGCGGAATTTGGTGGTAAAATAGAAATTATGGGCAGTGCATATAAGCCTGAATTTTACGGAGATTTTAAAGTTTTGCGCGGGCGTTATTCTGAATTTGGAAAGAAATTCAAAATTACAAAAGCCAAGATGAAATTCTCTGGTACAATCCCGCCAAGCCCGACATTTGATATAACAACCCAAACAAAAGTTGATGATATAATTGCCAAAGTTCTTATAGGTGGTTCGCTCTTAAAGCCAAAAATAACTTTCTCATCTGATCCCATTATGCCCCAAGATGAGGTTATATCCAAGATTTTATTTGGTAAGAATATGAAGAATTTATCACCATTTCAGGCTGTAAAACTTGCTAGGACTATGCAGCGTTTTAGTGGAATAGGCAACGGAGCAGATATGGGAAGTTCTTTTGATCCTATTGGTTTAGTTAAATCAGTAACAGGTCTTGATGATTTGCGTATTGAAACAGATGCTAGTGGTAGAGCAGTTATCGGAGCAGGAAAATATTTAAGTGAGAAAGTTTATCTTGAGTTTGAAGCGGGATCGGAAGAGGGTAGCGGTAATGCCAATATACAAGTTGAAATAACACCTAATATCACAATTGAGAGTGAAATTGGTCAAGATGCTCGCGGTGGAGCAGGGATATTTTGGAAACGCGACTATTAAATATTTCTAGTAAATATTTGCTTATTAACATTTTTAACAATTCGTTTTAAATCCTCATTTATCATATAAAGGGAGGGGATAAGTATTAGGGTTAGGAATGTAGCAAACACTATTCCATAGCCTAGTGAGATTGCCATAGGAATTAGAAACCGCGCTTGGCGAGAGGTTTCAAACATCATTGGAGCAAGTCCAACAAATGTTGTAAGGGTGGTAAGAACAATAGGGCGAAAACGCTGGCGCGCGGCTAAGACTACCGCATCATATCCGTTAAGCCCCCCTTCTTTCCTTTTTTTATTGGTCAGATCAATCAATATAAGTGAGTCATTTATAACTACCCCAGCAAGGGCAATAATGCCGAACATGCTAACAATGCTCATAGGAAATCCCATAATGAAATGGCCAATAATTGCGCCGACCATGCTAAAAGGTATGGCAATCATAATCATCAATGGTTGAGAATAGCTAGAGAACAGCACAGCCAGTATCGCGTACATTACTAATAAAATTCCCGTCATGCCAACGAATAGACTTTGTAAGCTCTCTCGCATATCTGCTTGCTGTCCTTCATAGGAATAGGTTAATCCAGGATAGATTTTTTGTAGCTTTGGCATGATTTCGTTATCAATAGAGCTGATGATTAAATTGGTTTGTGAAGGTGGGTTTACATCTGATTTAACTGTTATTACGCGCTGTGAATTTCTTCGGTCTATGGTGGTAAAGGCACGCCCTTGTTTTGCTTCGACTACATCATGAAGCCGCACAAAAGAGCCACTTGGTGTTTTTATCATCATATTGGTGAAATGATAAAATGAATCTCGCTCTTCTTTGGTAAGCATAACCAAAATTCGTACTTCATTGCGCCCACGCTGTTGCTTTAAGGCTTGTGCGCCGTAATATGCACTGCGTACTTGTCTGCCAATATCGGCAGGGGTTAAACCAAGGGTATAGCCAAGGTCGGTTACGATAAAGTCAAATTGGCGTTTTCCTTGCGCTGTGCCATCATCAATATCTTGAGTGTTAGGAAATTTCTTAAGCTCGCGCGCCAAGGTCATGGCGGCTTCGTCAAGAATATCAGTATTATCGTGGCTAAGTTCTACCGTTAATGCTGCGCCTGAACCTGGACCACCAAAGTTAGAAGCAAATACAAGTGATTCCAAACCTGCTATATCTCCAGTTTTCTTACGCCATAGCTCTATAAACTTCTTAGTGCTAATTGTTCTTGTATCAGGATCGGTCAAAAATGTGCGCATAGTAATTTCATTCTCATTTATTTGTGAATAAACTCCATAGGAAAGCTGCTCTGCTCCATTTTCGGCAATTATTTGCCGCGCATTATCAATAAGCAGTTTTTCAACTTTTTTTACTTCCTTATCAGGAGATCCTACCTTTAGCACCGCCTTGGCATAGGCAAAGTCTGATTCTACGCGCGGGAATATTTGAATTCCCAAACGACCGCTGATAACATAGCTTGTCGCGCCGATGAGTATGAATAAAAACAGCGCAAATGAGATATATCGCACTGAAATGGTTTTCTTAAGAAACGGTATATATTTATTTTCAATAAAATTATCGAATTTACGATTAAAACCTTTTTGTGTTTTGACGATAGATGCAAATAGCGGGTTTTTGATTTCCTTAGATTGCTTGAAAGCCAAGTGAGAGGGCAATATGAACAGGCTCTCAAATAAGGAAATTATAAAAGTAGCTATAACAATGACCGGTATCATGCTAAAAATTTTTCCCATAAAACCGGGCATAAAGAACATTGGTAAGAAGGCAATAATATTGGTTAGAACGCTAATTGTTACAGGAATAGCCATCTCCCGCGCGCCTGTAATGCTGGCAACTATGGGCTTCATACCTTTTTCGCGCTTGTGATATATATTCTCTCCTACAACGATGGCATCATCAACCAATATTCCAAGGGCAACTATAAAGGCAAACATTGATACCATATTTATTGAAAAATAATGTGCAGCAGGAAATAGTAAGAACGCGCCCATATAGGAAATTGGAATCCCCATACTGACCCAAAAGGCAAGGCGAATATCAAGGAAAATGGCTAGGAAAATTACTACTAGAAAAAGTCCGAATAAGCCGTTTTTTATAAGCAGTTCGGCGCGTTGCTTGAATATTATAGATTCGTCATCAGTTATAGTTATTTCCAGATCTCCAGGCAGCGAAGCATTCAGATTGTCAATTACTTCACGCGCTGCGGTGGATATAGCAATAGGAGTTTGATCAGCGGTGCTTCGTATTTTCATTTCAATGGCAGGCTTTCCATTAAAAGAAGCGTAAATATTTTTATCTTCAAAATTATCATATAGTTTGGCAATATCACCTAGATATAGCGTTGATCCATTAGGATTTTTAATTATTGGTATATCCGCAAATTCTTGGGCGTAATCCCTGCGCTCTGTCATACGCACTAATATTTCACCTGCTGAGGTCTTAAGCGCGCCACCGCCAAGCTCTAATGAAGTTTTGGCGATAATCGCGGCTATATCAGGGATACTGATATTGTAACGGCGCAGTGTGTTTTGCGATATTTCTATATGAATTTCATAACGTCGCACATTTGAAAATTCAACAAGTGAGATGTCTTTATGCTGCTCTAGCTTCGTTCGTACAATTTCGGCGCTATTTCTTAATATTTTATCGCTAACAGAGCCATGAATAACAAGGTCAATTACATGTTCTTGGTTTTGCACCAGCTTAACTGTAAGGTTCTCTGCATCAACAGGAAATGTGGTTATTTGATCAATAGCAGTTTTTATATCCTGAACAATGCGTAAAGATTCACTCTCATCATCTATTTCTATGATTACGCGTCCAAATCCTTCTGATGCTTTTGAAGTTACTTCGCCAATACCATCGATATCTTTTACGACATCTTCAATGGATAGCAATATGCCTTGTTCGACTTCTTCGGGGCTTGCTCCGGGATAGATCATGCTAACAGCTACTATATCAAGGTTGAATTCGGGAAATACTTCTTGTTTGCTGTTAATCAAGATAAGTATGCCTCCAAATATTAAAAATATCATCGCTAAATTAGCGGCCACAGGGTGAGAGGCCATAAAGGCAATTGGTCCTGGTTTTACATTTTTTAGATCTTTTTCATCAAAATGAGCCATGGCTAGTATTTATTCCTCACCAGCCATAATTTCATGTTTGCCCTTCACCATAATTTTCATGCCATTTACAGGTGTTATTATGTCAGAGGTAACTATATGGTCATTATGTTCTAATCCTGCTGTAATATAGGCATATTTCCTGTCTTTATAGGCGATAGTAACGGGCTGTATTATTAGTTTTCCATTTTTTTCAAGCCATATATTAGAGCCATACCTTATATAACTTAACGGAATGCGAAAGGCATTTTTTAAGGTTTTTCCTATTAAAGTTACAGAAACAAAATCACCAAGAATTATAGGTGGTTTACTTGATTTATCTGTTGTATCCGAATTTAATAGCAGGGGATCATTAATATTTATCAGCATGCTTGCAAGGCGACTTTTTGGGTTAACGCTACCAATTTGTTTAAATAAGTGTCCTTCACGCTCTCCTCGTATTTTACCAAGTTTTATGATAGCTTTTGAGCCTTTCTTATATTCATCGTCAGAGCTTGGTATTTTCAGCCATATAATATCTTTGATTGGAACTTCTATATCTATCCAATATTTGTCAGTATTTACCAGCATAGCTAGCTTGTCTAAGGAGGAAAAAATATTTCCTATATCTCCTAAGCGCTCTTTTACAAGGGCGTTATATGGAGCTTTTACATTTGTGCGCTTAAGATTGAGTTTAGCAATTTCAAGGGCGGCTTTTGCGGATTCTAAATTTGCTTTTGCTTGTTCTAATTGCGGCTTTCTAAGGGCAAGCGACGTGTTTTTGAGTTTTCTACCAGTTCTGCGTTCTAGCATTTTCATTTCATCTTTTGCGATTTGCTGTTGCCCTAGCTCTAGATTATAAGCTGCCATAGCCTGATTAAGGGCCGCAGTTTTTACTTTAATGTCTAGCTCATAATCCGCAGGGTCAATTTTAAGGATAAACTCGCCTTTTTTGAATAATCCTCCAGGAACAAAATTGGGTGATACTTCTATAATTTCACCAGGAACGCGGGATTTTAGCAATGTTTCATGGGCGGGGATAACTTGTCCCATTACCTCAATTTTAACGGGGTAATCACCAATTACAGCTTTTTCAATTTCTACAATGCCACTGGCTTTTTGTAATTCTTCTTTTTTCTCGCTATGTGCGGGATTGCTGATTAGTATATAAGATAATACGACCGCAGCAATTAAAATTGCAACAGTAATAAGTGCCATTATAATTATAGGTATAGATTCCGAACCATTTATATTTTGCGTGTTATTCTTGCTCATTTCCTACCCTTTTGTCGGGTTATATTGTTATTTATTTTCTTTGCCCAACTTCGCCCGCCTAACGCGCGGCAAAGGCGCACTCTTTCTTTTGCTTGCAAAAGCTTCTCTCTGGCGATTTGCTGTTCTAATGTTTGTACGTTATTTATGCTAGTTAGAATATTGATATAGCTTGTATTGCCATTAGCATAGCTGAATCTTGCTTGTTCCAAAGTTTTTTTAGATGCCAAAAGTTGTTCTTCCAATGCTTTAAGTTTTTTATCCTGAAAGTTATTTCTGGTAAGGGCGTTTTCAACTTCATTTACGGCTGATAATACTATGGCACGATATGCTTGAAAACGCTCATCGGCTATGGCTTTTTGTCTTATTTGTTCGGCTTTTCTCTTGTTTCCATCAAATATGGGTGAGGCTATACCAGCGACCATATTAAGCAACCAAGTATCAAATAAAGAGCTAATTTTGCTTGCGCTTGTTGAATATATTACAGATATATCAAAGCGGGGAAGGCGGTTGTTAAATGCGGCTTTTTCTGCCCAATCTGCGCTCAATACCCTAAGCCATGCCGCAGTAATATCGGGGCGGTTTTCCAATAATTGAGAGGGCAGTCCACGATCTGGTATGTTTAGGGGCTTTGGAAGCATTCTTGTTTTTATTTTCAATGTATTAGATGGGGTATTTCCTATTAAAAGTGATATATTGTTGGTCGCTATTTGCTGCGCTGATAAAATATCAGGAAGGAGTGATTTTATACGTGCAAGATTTTCTTCTTGCTGTAATACGGCCAAGGCACTTGCTGCTCCATTTTCATAGCGTGATTGCTGTAGCTCCAATAGGTATAGATTTACTTTTATTTGCTGTTTTATAAGCTCTTCTTGTTCGATTAGTGACATTATATCAAGCCAGTTTTCAACTATTGCCGCGCTTAATGTTATCGAGGCTGCGTAAAGATCTTCTAGCGTTGCTTGTTCTTGCAGCTTATTTGATTTTATGGTGGCTTTGTTCTTACCCCATAAGTCAAGTTCATAGCCTGCTGCTCCGCTAAGATCAAAGCTAGCACTTGGCGTGTTGTTGCCATCATAACCATTGCGAGTTACGCTTGTCTCTAATGCAGGAAGCAAGCTAGCGCCGCTTTGTACTGATATAGCTTGGGTCTGTTTTAGGCGCGCGCGTATTTGGCCTAGGCTTGGGCTATTTGAAAGGGCGTGAGTAATTAAATTATTTAAATCTGCATCATCATAAGCGAGCCACCATTTTTGCATTTGGGGTGGTTGGTTACTTTGTTGTTTTTGAGCGTTTGAAACATATTCATGGCTCAAATCCACGCCAGCATTCATATCACGTGAAAGCATCTCCATACACCCTGAAAGAGGGGCTATAAGCAAAATTATAGCAATATAAGTGATTCTAAAATGCATTTAACTCATTCATTAGTATTTTATAATCCATAAGTATTTTGTAATCCATATTATGTAATAGGTACATAGACTACATTTTCCTTTTCTAATATCAAACATTAAGTTCCTTAATAATATAGAATTTATATAGTAACTTGCATTGTCCTAAAATAAAGCCAATCGCTGTAGCGTTATTGTAGGTTTGCACAGCATAGATTTACACAGTAAAGAGTTTATATATTTTGAGCTTTGCTTGAATTTGTTGGTTATAGCTTTAGTTTATATTCTATTCTAAAAGGGAAAATCGTAAATGGTTAAGTTGCCAATAGTTATATTAAGTATTTTTCTAGTTACTTCTTGTCAAACTTTGAAGTATAAGAGCACGCTTGGTAGCGTTTCTAGCGGCGAGGAATTTGTTAAGGCAAGTAAATTTAATAAGGTTTTTGAATCATGGTGGAGTTTTTTTGTTGATTCTGCGTTAGATAGGCTAGTTACATCTGCTTTGGGGCTTAATCCTTTGTTAGATAACAAAAAAGCCCTTCCAGATAATGATAATTTAAATATCAGATCACTATATGATTATTATGTGGATCAAAGGGTAGTTCTAGTTAAAAATGTTGTGCTTGATTACGTTGAGTATCGCTATATCCAAAATCAAAAGTTGCTGCTTGAACGATATATTGATGAGCAGGAATATAATTTAAAAAGAGCAGATAAAAAGCAGGCAAAAACCATAGAAATGGAGCTTAAGGCTCTGAATGATCGCAGAGCTGAATTTAATATGCGCCTTGAAAAATTTACGGCTGAAATTGCGTCATTAACCAAGTTGTTACCTGAATATGTTTCGGAGCTCCTTAAAGATAATAGCCCTATCCCAAGTTATGATATTACGCCTTTATTATTAGAAAACACATATTACCTTTTTAATAATAGCGCGAAGATAAAAGCGGCTCAGTCATTATTTATTCATAGGGTAGGTAGGGCTATATCAAAGAAAGATTTGATGAAAATATTTCCTTTTGTTCCTTTAAATAAATTCCTTGGTATTTCAGATCAGGTTTTTGCAAAAAGTGATGTAGTTTGGCAAGTAACTGCTGGAAATGCTGTAAGTGAACTTAATTTTACATCATTATATGATTATAACCGTTACAAGCCAGAGATTGAAGAATACCAAAGCAAGGTGCTTTCTTATGTAACGGGTATAGAAAGAATATTAGTTGCTTATTCAACGTTAATAGAACAGGAAAAACTTCTATCTATAGCGGTTGATAAGGCTAATGATAAAGATGTTTACAAGGCTAAGTTAGCAGTTTTACGAGCAAGTTATGAAAAGACAAAAACGCTAATAGACTTATTTGATGCTCTTAGCTTGTATTAATTGCCTTAAGGTTAGTGGGTGAACCAGAAATAAATAAGCGGTATCCATATAAAGCTTAGAGTTAATGTACCTTTTATGCTTTGATAGGCTATCCATGCCCAAAAAAGGTTTTTGCTGGGCTTTTTAAACCGTTTAAATACCGATTTTGATGTTTTTTCTTCTACCATAGCATATTTACATGATACTATTGTTCTATAAAGTCAATATAGTAATATTCAAAAATGGTAATATTTAAGTGGAATTATATTACCTTCATAAGAGGTCAGCATGAAAATATTTTCTGCATTTTTATTTCTTTTATCAATGTCTTTAGTTTTTTCTATTCCAAATAAGGCTTATTCAGCAGATGATAAAGGGGAAAAATATAAATTACCTGAGAAAAAAATAGATGGTGGACCAAAAAGAGGCAAAGGGCCTGTGGGAATGTTTCACCCAGAGGACTATGTCGATATTGGTGATCCAAAATCACTATGGTATGGTTATGGAAGTAGTGTTAACAGGCGCTTGGATTTTTCTAAAGTTGCAGTTCCTATGGATAATTCAGCTTTATCCAAAGAATATAGCAAGAAGGCTATTCCCCATGTGAAAGATATTGCTAAATATTGCAATGGACAATGGGCAAAACAAAAATGCCTAAGATATATATCTTCTATGACCGTTGAGCTAACCAAAGATTATATGAAAAGGCTCTATTATTCAAAGGTTGCTCCAGACGATTTAAAAGTTCCTTTTCAAGAGATACTTAAAGAAAATTGTAGTGGAGTTATTATGAAATCAAAAGATGAGGCAATTCCACTTTCTATGAGCGACAATCTAAAGAAATGCTTGAATGTCATAAATTATGTTTCAGAAAAGACAGAAGTCTATCCAGACAGAGATCTGCGACAATTAGCTATGGGATCTAGTTTTTGTATAATACGCCAGCCCCAGTGTCAAGTTATTGAAAAACAATTACTATTGGTGGCAAAGCCAAAAATACAAGAAACAGCAAAGGCTGCCCCGGTTACTGATAGCAAAGATAATAAGTAATAACTTGATATTTTTTATAGTAACGTGCACTTATTTTATGACTTTGTTGCTGCGTTTATCATGTAAAGTTGCTAGGCTGCCTTGCCTTAAAATAAAGCCAAATCACTATATAATTTTTTAAGGGTAACTTGATGATGCTCTAAGATATTTCAGCAAATCTTCAGATACCTCACCAGTTACGTCTATATTTGCTGCTTTTTGAAACGATTTTATAGCATTTTCCGTCATCGGTCCCATCACGCCATCGACAGGGCCAGGATATAAGCCTCGGCGCATAAGCTCATTTTGAGTTTTTGATATCAGTTGTTTTTGATCCTTGATATTAGAAAGGCTTGAGTTGTTCTTTTCTACATTTTTAACAATTCTATCTATATCTTCTTGGCTTATACCCAATGATATTGCTAATTGTTGCATGGCGGATTTTGCCTCAGGGCTTCCGCCATTGGCTGCATGTTTATACCATGTAAGGGCAATATCGGGTTGGGATTTACCTAAAAGACCATTTTCATATATAAGACCAAGATTATACGCAGCCTCTATAATCCCATGCTTTGCCGCCGCTTTGAAGTAAGAGGCTGCTTTTTGTGGATTGTAAGGAACGCCTATACCCTCAATATTTGCTATTCCCAGATTATATTGAGCCTCAGGGTGTCCTAATTTTGCTGCCTGTGTATATAGTTTTAATGCCTTATCAAGATTTTTTTCTACTCCCATACCTTGGTGATATAAAACTCCTAAATTATATTTCGCATTAGCAACACCGTTATTTGCTGCTTCTTGAAACCATAAGACGGCACGTTTTAAGTCTTGCTTAACTTTGCCATTACCTGAAACATATATTGCGCCCATATCATGTTGAGCTTCAGGAACACCTTCAAAGGCTTTTTCTTCTATCTTTTTCGCAATATTGCTTAGGTTAGGATCTGGCTTTATACGTTTTTTAAGCTCTGTTATATAAGCATTATCAATAATTTGAGCAGGTGATGTCGCGTCAGAGGCAATTTGTTTGGCGTTTATATCCTTATTTTCTTGTTTTTTATGTTTATTATAGTGTTTATTATAAGGCGCAGCAATATTTTGTGGTTCTATTTGATTTAGGCGCTCTGCAACCATTTCAGGGTTTTCCTCCATAGCAGCAAGCATTTGCTTATCATTGCTTATATCAAGATCTTTGCTTCTTATAATGTCTTGGTTATCATGCTTATTATTTTCTTGTATTGCCTTTATAGAGTTTTGCGCGGGTACCTTATTATTATAATCATGTTCAAGCTGAAAATTTGGTTTAGAATCTATAGAGTGAGCTATTTTTATATTACTTTCTTCTTCCTCTTTCAGCGGAATATTTAGCGTTTGTTTATCTTCACTTTTGGGTGTATTTAATATTACCTTTGGTGGTGGTTGAACAATGGGTTCTCGTGTTGTTATAACTGGATCGGGGCGGTTTGCTGCGCTCAGCACCCAGCCTAATAATAATACGGCTAATATCAACAGGGCAAGGCTGGTTGCTTGTAACCTTATAGGCTTTCGCCACCATGGCATCATGGCTTCTTCTTGAAGGCGACGTTGCAATATCATTGGGTCAGTTTGCAGCGTCTGGTCACTTATTTTTGGCATACTAACACCGGCGATTCCCTGATCGGTAAGTAATACCATGGCCTTAGCGTTAAGAGCATCTCTAGTTTCAAGTACCGCTTGTTCTATACGTTCAACTTTGCGTAAGATCCGATTGCGATCCTCAATGACCTTATCAATTTTACGATCAAGCTTAAGATATTCAGAGGTCGCATCTTCTATTTTATTATCAAGTGCTTCTTGGCGTGTTTCTGCATCGCTTACACGCTTTGTTAAGGCGACATATGTTGCAACACTATTAACCATTTTCTCACCTTGAATTTTTTGAGTGTCTTCAAGGGCTTTTTGTTTTTTTTCAATTATTTGATTTTTTTTGTCTATTGTTTCTTTAAGTTTTTCTACATTTTTATTTTGTTTTTGAGTTTGGGTTTTAACATCATTTTTTATTTTTTCTAAAGTTTTATCGTAATCCTCAGATTTTTCTTCAAGCTGTTTTACTAGGGATTTAGCTTCTTCAAGCTGCTTTAATGTTGTTTTTACACTATTTTCAACGCGCGTTGATTTCTTGCTAACTTCATTTTGCTTACTGGCAACTTTTTGTTCAAGGTCAATATAATCGCTTTGTTGTTTTTCTGTCTTTTCTTCTAGGGATTTGATCGTTTCCTTATATTCATCTAGCTCTTTTTTTATTGAGGTTTGGTCTTCTTTTGTATCTTTAAGTTTTGAGTTAAGGGATTTAAGCAATAGCAATATTTGCATTTGCATATTATCTTGCTTAATTGTAGGTTTTTTTGCCGTGGATTTTATAGGTTTTTCCGCAGTTTTAACTTCGGGAGCTACTATTGTATTAGGCGTATCGTCATTATCTGGACTTTTAAAAAATACGCGCCCTTCGGATGTTTTTTTAAAACCCATAATTAACGATCCTTTCGGGTATAGTTACTCTAGTGATTAAAACCTGCTATGGCTATTTACATACATAATTTATATGTAAAGGGTCAAGATTTACCGTTGGTTTTTGAATATATCTTCGGGATAAATGGCACTTCACTATGCTGTTTTTTTTATGTGCTATCAACTGATGAATGAGAGTAGAACATAATAAAGCTCCACTTTTTAATAATAAACAGTCACATGTGCGTACTTTAAAGATGTTGCTTCCTTATATTTGGCCAAGAGATGATAGCTAGGTGCATCTGCGAGTGGTGATTGCATTTTTATTTTTAATTTTATCAAAAGTAACTAATGTATATATGCCAATGATCTATAAACAGATTATATATCTTATGACTGTTGGGTCAAATATTTATGGAAAATGCACATAGGGCTACAAATTCGGCTTTTGCAAATTCGGCTTTTATTGTGCCTACGGGGGCGATTATAGCCTATGGCGCAGACAGCAAGAGGGAAAATAGTCACTTCTCAACCTATGGTCATTCCTTAAGTAATTCACCAATTTCTAGTCCAAGCCAGTCAACAACGCCTTCAATTTCGCTTTTTATATAACCATCTTTATCAATGATAAGGGTTTCAGGATATTTAGTTACTCCAAGCAGGTCTTTTGAGATAGCTTTATCCTTATCATGAGAGAATAACACATTGGAAAGTTCTATATTAGCGCGCACGTCCTTTGGTAGGCTGTTTAGGAATTTGCTTATTTGCTCTGCTTGCTCATCAACCGATAATCCTATAAATACAAGACCTTCAGGATCGCGCCGCGCTAACTCTAACATTTGTGGAATTTCAAATATGCAAGGCGGACACCATGTTGCCCAAATATTTAGCAAAATAGTCTTGCCGCGATAATCGCTTAATTTATGCTCTATACCGTCTAAATCGGCGAAAGTAAAATCGGGGGCTAGCTTTTTTGTATTTTGGGCTGTTACTTCTTCGGTAGATATGGGCGTTCCTACCGGTGGGGCAATAATGTCCCAAAAGGCAATGACTAGCCCAACTATAAGTGAGAATATAACAATAATAAGTTTGTGCATGTTCTTGCCCTACCATTTATATTATGGATCTGATTGTACGCTGATTATTAAAAATCTCTAGCATATAATAAGGTTTTTGTGATATTAGCGTCTTTATGAAAGTTCCAAAAGTTTGTAATGATTTATTGATAGATATTGAAACCACGCTTGCATATCATGAACAGCAGGTGGAGCAAATGAATGAGGTTATAACCGAACAGTGGAAAGAGATTGAAGCTCTAAAGCGTCAATTATCGTATGCGGTTGATAAGATAGAGCAGCTATACCATGATTCAAGTGATGGAAAAGGGGGGGTAAGCACCTTAGAGCAAGCAACTTGCAATCGCCCCCCACATTACTGATGTTTTTTTACTCTAGGCTGCTTTGCGCCTAAATCTGTGCCTATGGTACGATGTGAAAAAATTTATGAGCTTTTCTTTCACTTGGTCGGGGTCTTTAATGGTGTTTATATCCGCACGAAGGGCAGCAGATCCTTCAAATTCTGTGCAATACCAAGAAAGATGTTTGCGTGCTAAAGGGATTCCTGTGCGGTTTCCATA
>JALTAZ010000111.1:5095-10002 GCA_027075555.1 Micavibrio sp. | reverse complement strand
TTCTTGATAAAATGTTAAGGGTAAAGTCAAAGCCTAATATAAGGTTTGCCGGCCAAATAACAGGTTGCGAAGGCTATATTGAAAGTGCGTCAATAGGATTGCTAGCTGGTAAATTTGCTGCATCTGATATATTAGAAAAAAACACCCCTCCACCCCCAATAACTACGGCTCATGGCGCATTATTGAACCATGTTACTGGTGGCGCTAAATCTGAGACCTTTCAACCTATGAATATAAATTTTGGGTTATTCCCGCTGCCTTCTAATGAATTATTATGCCCTAGAACCCCCAGTGGTAAACGCAAAAAATTAAAAGGTAAAGATCGTAAAAAGATATATACTGATATTGCCAAAAAAGACCTAGAAAAGTGGATAATGGATTATAATATTGCAATATAATAATATCCTAACTTTAATAATTTTAAGCAGCATATTATTTTTAACATCATGCAACGTATAATAAATTTATGGAATCTAAAATGACTGAAGCAGAAAATAAAGAAATGGTGATATTGCTGCATGGTATATTGCGCAGTAAACATGATATGCTGCTACTAAGTAATTTATTAAAAAAACATGGCTATGCCACGCTTAATATTCTATACCCTTCACGTGAGCATAATCTTGAAGATCTTAGCGATTTTGTTGATAAAAAAATCACAGAAAGCCCAGACTATACAGAAAAAATAAAGATAAATTTTGTTACTCACTCTATGGGGGGACTTATTGCTCGTTATTATATTACTAGAAAAAAACCTGATAACCTAGGCAAGGTGGTTATGCTTGGCCCTCCTAATACAGGAAGCGAGTTTGCCGATTGGCTTTCTGATACTAAAATTCTATCCCCTATATTTAAAGCAGTTTTCGGACCTGCTAGTGAGCAACTTAGAACAGATTATCCACATATTGACGGTGATATTACCTATCCTCTTGGTGTGATAGCAGGAAATAGATCAATTAATCCTCTAGCACCATGGGTTTTAGATGGTGAACATGATGGGGTAGTTCCCGTAGAGCGTACGAAAATTGAAGGAATGATAGATCATATTATCATACCTGCAACCCACTCATTTATGATGTTTAATAATGATGTTATGGAACAAACATTATATTTCCTGAAAAACAGTAGATTCAAAAAGCAACAAAAGCAATAATTGTCAATTACCCCTTACCTACATCTAGCTATTTAGCAGGACTACCCTATCTAACTATCTATAGGAATTCCTGGCAAGTTCTTTGACGATCTTATAGACAAAGATGATTTTACTGAAACAACATTGGGCGCAGAGGTTAGATAATTTGAAAGAAATTCCTGATATTCGTCCCAGTTTTTAGCAACTATTTTCAACATAAAATCATTGTCACCTGCCAACATATGACATTCCCTAACAACGTCAAACTCCGTAATATATTTCTCAAACTTTGATAAGTCACTTTCTGCCTGACTATTTAGGCGAACCATTGCATATACATTTACACTATAACCTAATTTTGCAGGATCAATCTTTGCAAAATACCCTTTGATATAGCCAGATTCTTGTAATACACGTACCCTACGCAAACATGGAGGAGCCGATATACCTACAGACTTAGCTAACTCTATATTTGTTATACGACCATCTTCTTGAAGTCTTTTTAAGATATTTTTGTCAATTTTATCCAGACGAGATCGGGACATAATTTTCACCTCAGCTTAGATTGAACGCTATGTATTTGAACTAAATTTGTATAAGGTTGAAGTTGCAAATAAGCAAGTTTTTTAAATAAATATTAAGTATAGGATATTATGGAACAAACTGGTATAAGCGACCTGACAAGCTGTTGGGTTTTAACTGAAGGTATGGCAGGAACTGAAAACCAATGTCTTGGTATCGCAGATGCCCTTGGTTTAACTTATGAAATAAAAAAAATAAAGTTAAGAGAGCCTTGGAAAAGTCTTTCTCCATATATAGGATTTGAAAAAAACAAGAGCTTTTCCCCTAAATTAACTCCGCCATGGCCAGACATTTTGATAGCAAGTGGTAGAAAAAGTATAGCTGCATCAAAATACATAAAAAAGGCTAGCAAAAACCACTCATTTACAGTTCAAATACAAGATCCAAGAATAAACCCAAAATATTTTGATTTAATAGCAGTACCAGAACATGACCCGCTTCGTGGTGAAAATGTAATAGTTACAAAAGCATCACCAAATAGAATTACCAAAACACTGCTTCAAAAGGCAAAAATTGATTTTCCAGAATTTAAAAAGTTAAAATCACCAAAGGTTGCTGTCCTAATTGGCGGCTCAAGCAAAGCCTATGACCTTACAGAAAATATAACAAAAAAACTTGTATATGAATTAAAAAATATTGACGCTTCACTTATGATCACATGCTCTAGACGAACTGGAGAATTAAATAGGAAAACTTTACAAGAATCTTTAGATTGTGGTTCAAATTATTTCTGGAACGGCAAAGGAGCAAATCCTTATATAGCACTTTTAGCTTGGGCAGATTACATACTTGTTACCGCCGACAGTGCCTCAATGATTTCAGAAAGCTGCACTACAGGAAAGCCTGTATATATGATTGACTTAAAAGGAGGTTCAAAACGAATGGCAAAATTTCATAATAATCTAATTAAATATGGCATATTAAAAAAATTTACAGGAAGGTTCTATAATTATGACTATGAACCACTAAATGATGCTCAAATAGTGGCGCAAGAGATTAAAAAACGCTTCAAAGACTTTACTAACCATGCTTAATGACTAATATGTCTTAAAAATAAATATAGGTGAAAATTATGACTGAAGTTAAGAATCAGGAATATCGCACAAAAGTTCTAATCATCGGCTCTGGTCCTGCGGGGTATAGTGCGGCTATATACGCTGCGCGCGCTGGTTTAAAGCCAATTCTTGTTACAGGAATGGAACAAGGTGGTCAGCTTATGACAACTACAGAGGTTGAAAACTATCCTGGATTTGCATCTCCCATCGAAGGACCGTGGCTAATGGATCAGATGAAGCAACAATCTGAAAATGTAGGAGCTACTCACATCGTGGATTATATAATTGATGTTGATTTTTCTAAACCCCCTTTTAGTGCAAAAGGAGGCTCTGGTAATGAATATATAGGCGATACAATAATAATTTCAACAGGAGCAAAAGCACGTTGGCTTGGTATTCCATCTGAAGAAAAATATAAAGGTAGAGGAGTTTCTGCATGTGCTACTTGTGATGGTTTCTTCTTTAAAGATCAGCATGTTGCAGTAATTGGTGGTGGAAACACCGCAGCAGAAGAAGCATTATTCCTAACTAACTTTTGTAGTAAAGTTACGATGATACATAGAAGAGATTCATTGCGCGCTGAAAAAATACTGCAAGAAAGAGTATTTGCAAATAACAAAATTGAGTTGTTATGGAACAGCTCAATAGATGAATTTATCGGAGATGAGCGCGGTTTAACTGCTCTTAAAATCAGAAATACACATACAAAAGAACTTTCAAACTTAGCCGTTGATGGTGCATTTATTGCTATAGGACATGATCCTGCTACTGAGATTTTCGTAAATAAATTAGATATGGATGATAATAAATATATAATAACTGCTCCAGATTCTACGGTTACGTCTGTTAAAGGTGTTTATGCTGCTGGAGATGTAACTGACCACGTATATCAACAGGCTGTAACCGCTGCGGCGATGGGCTGCATGGCAGCTTTAGAAGCAGATAGATATCTTGCAACAAAAAAATAAGGTTTTATTTTGGACTGGGATAAACTGAAAATATTCAAATCTGTTGCAGAGGCAGGAAGTTTCACCCGTGCAAGTGAAAACTTGAATCTAAGCCAATCTGCTATATCAAGGCAGATAAGCTCATTAGAACATGAATTAGGAACAACATTGTTCCATAGACACGCACGTGGACTAATAATGACAGAGCAAGGAGAAATTCTTTTTCAAAGCGCATGTGATGTTTCTGACCGTCTGAAACAAGTTGAAATGCAATTAAATGATACCAGCAACCTTCCAGCAGGACCTCTTAATGTAACAACATTAGAATTTATTGCATCAACATGGCTTACACCTCAACTTTCTTCATTTAAGAAGTTATTCCCTAAAATACAACTAACCATACTTCTTAATGACCGTATATATAACCTTAACCGCCGTGAAGCTGATGTTGCAATACGTCTTCAACGCTCTGATAGTTCGGATATTATTGAGCGTCATATGACCAGCATTGAATTTTCACTTTGTGCATCTAAAAAATATCTTGAAAAAAATGGTTATCCAAAAAAGAAAAGTGATCTTGAACAACATTTAATGATTGGCTACCCACTAAATACTACAACTCCTTTTGCCAAGCCAAACTGGATTTTTAAAAAACTTAATATAGATATAGTAAATAACCCGAATGTAATTCTTATAAACTCTATGCATGCAAGATATACAGCCGTAAAAAATGGTATAGGAATTTCACCACTGCCTAATTATATAATCAATCAAGAAGATGACTTTGAAATATTATATCCAGAGGTCAAAATTCCCAATGTCGATATGTATTTTGTTTACCCTCAAGAACGCAAAAACTCGCGAAGAATAAGAGTTTTCAAAGAGTTCTTGTTTGACAATATCAAAGTTTCATCATCAGGTTAAATTATGTATATGATAATTAATATCAACATAACAAGTGCAAGCATGGTATGCAGTTTTAACATAGGTGTTATTCCATAATTATGTTTGTTACTAGTGATGAATATATGTATGCTGTTGCCATGTAGTGGTCATTACTACAAAGGGGTTTTAGGCATATATTTCTAATCCCTTGCCTATCTATTTAAAGGCGTAAATCTCCCTGTTCAACTCGCCGGATCAAATGATCCGGTTTTTCTTTTGTTTTATATATAAAATTTATGCTAAGTT
>JALTAZ010000111.1:0-5085 GCA_027075555.1 Micavibrio sp. | reverse complement strand
AAAATGTAGAAGCATTATATAAATTTAGGGGGTAGTAAGATTTCTTGGGTATCTTATTTTAATGCAAAAAGCCTAATAAGCGGGGTTAGTAGTAAGTTCTTTAAACGTGATGAAAAACATGTGAACGAGGCTAAGAAAAATATTGACGCTGCCACCACTACTGCTGTGCCCCTTATATATTTGCTATCGCGCCCAGAACCAAGCGATATACCAAAAAACTGGGAATATATTGATTATAACCCCACAGGAATTGAAATTGGTTGTTATAGAGCACATGCATATAGTAATAGACCTCTTTCTAAAATAACCTTAATATCAGGGTTTAAAGCTGATATGGAAGACTATGATACACCACAGCTTCGTGCATTACAAAGAAGTGGCATAGAGATTGACATAATACTTTTACCAGATCCAGGTCCACAAATTGGATATCTTCGTGATAATAAAGAAATAGTAAGAGAGCTATTAACAAGTACCCCTCCCTCTGGAGGTTTAAAATTGGGAATACCCAACTTCATATTTGGGCATTCTCTTGGAGGAAGAGCCTTTATTGCAAATATGCTTGATGAAGATTTTGCAAAAGAAATCAATAACAACTATGCAGGAGCGGTTCTTATCGCCCCTCATTTTTCATCTCCTTACAGAAGCACCCCTGTTTTAAACACTATATATAACACTTATTGCACAATATTTTCTAATAAATCATATGGCGAAGCACCCTTAGACTGGGTTTTATCTGCTACTGAAAAATTTAGAAATATGATTAAGACTGGTGGTAATAAAGATTGCTTAAGAGAAGATTATCAAGAAAAAAGCAAAGTTACTGTATCACCTATAACAACACAAAATACAGCAACAACGCATGGTCAAATATTATATTCAAATATTCAAGGTGAGAAGCTATGGAGAAAAATTCAAGAAAATGGTGCTCCTAAAGCGGCGCGTGACTTGCCTATGGTAATGCTGGGCGGGTCAAAAGACTTTGTATCATCTAAGAACCATATAATAGATGTTGCAAGAGAATTTGATGCAGCCTTTTATGAATTTGATAGCTACCACAATCCATTTTTAGAATCAAGAGAGGCGCAAAAGCTAATAATTAAAGCTATGCGACAAATGACTAATAACTGGTCAAGAATGACTATACCAACAAGCGATTCAATAATCGAATTAAAACACAATCAACCAGTTAGTAGCACTAACGAACCTACTATGGAATAATGGAATAATGGAATAATGGAATGATGGAATAACGCTAAGCTGCCTTGGCCTAGCCTTTTAAGGCATCGCATGCCCTTATAATGCGCCTACATGCATCTTCTAAATTTTCTGTGCTAGTTGCATAAGAAATACGAAAATATGGTGAAAGCCCAAATGCTTTACCCTGAACACAAGCTACCCCCTCACTTTCAAGAAGATACGTTACAAAATCACCATCACTTTCAATTATATTACCGTCTGGAGTGGTTTTCCCAATTACGCCAGAACATGAGGGGTAGACATAAAAAGCGCCTTCAGGCTTCAAACATTCCAGTCCTTTAGCCTGATTTATCAAATCAACGACAAGATCGCGCCTAGATTTAAATACCTCGTTACGCTGTTCAAGAAATGATTGATCCCCTTCAAGGGCTGCTAATGCTGCCGCCTGAGATATTGAAGAAGGATTAGATGTGCTTTGGCTTTGAATTTTTGCTATAGCCTTGATCAATTCTATTGGCCCACCAGCATAGCCTATGCGCCAGCCAGTCATAGCATAAGATTTTGATACCCCATTACAAGTCAATGTGCGTTCATATAATTTAGGTTCAACTTGCGCAGGTGTACAAAATTCAAAATTATCATAGACCAAGTGCTCATACATATCATCACTCATAATATAAACATGAGGGTGTTTAACAAGAACATCTGTAATAGCTTTAAGCTCTAATCTACTATATGCACCGCCTGTTGGGTTTGATGGGGAATTGAATATAAGCCATTTAGTTTTAGGTGTAATAGCAGCTTCTAATTGCTCTGGGGTAAGTTTAAAATTATTTTCTTCCTGGCAATCAATAATGACAGGAGTTCCTTCTGCTAGTAACACCATATCGGGATATGAAACCCAATAAGGGGCTGGAATTATAACCTCATCTCCATTATTAACCGATGCCATTAACGCATTATATAAAACTTGCTTTCCACCAGTTCCTACGGTTATTTGATCGCGAGAATACTCAAGATTATTATCGCGTTTGAACTTCGCAATAATAGCATCTTTTAAACCTGGTGTCCCATCAACCGCCGTATATTTAGTCTGGCCGTTTCGAATTGCTTCATAAGCAGCCTCTTTTACGAACTCAGGAGTATCGAAATCAGGCTCCCCTGCTCCTAAACCTATAATATCATGTCCTGCTGCTTTTAATTCTTTTGCCTTATTAGATACAGCAATGGTAGGTGAAGGCTTAATACGCCCTAAACGATCAGCAACTATGGACATGGCTTGACTCCTATTTTTATAAAATCACTAAAATATCTTACGAAGATTATCTCCATCTAAATCCTTAAAAGATTTAAAATCAAGCCCTTCTTTTATAAACCAATTTTTTAAAGGTTCAAGAACTGGATATTCTAGAGATTTGGTCATATATTTTTGCAACCGCGGTATATGAATTAAATATGAATCCCGGTTTTGCTCAACTGCTAACTTTATAAACAAACCTAAAACACGCCCGTGGAATTGAGCCGCTAGCACCCTAAACCATATAAGGAAATTTTCTTTTTCTTGTTTTTTCATATTCCAACAGTAACGGTCAATCATTGCCTTATATATTTCCTCAGGAACATCTACACGCGCATCTTCTAACAAATTAACCAGATCATATGGTAACGGCCCCAACAGAGCATCTTGATAGTCAATTACAGCGCAACGCTCCGTTTCTTGTGTCTGACCTTGGTAAATAAGATTTTCAAGGTGGTAATCACCATGCAAAAAACCTTGTGGGCAAGATGGTAAATTACTCTCTATTTCATTCCATACTGACAGGAACTCCTGAACTGTATCTTCATTAGGTTTTGAGCCACGTTTTAGGTGCATATAATAGTCAATTATCTGCCTGCGGTTTTCATAAATTCGGCTATTTTTATAAGTAGGAAGATGAAGATCTTTTAATGCATCTATATTTCTCATTTGAATTAAAATACTGGTTGCTAGACTATAGACCTCTTCTTTATCAATTATATATTTTCTTATGCAATCTCCAAAAGATCTATTACCAAGGTCTTCAATAATAGCGTAGCATTTATCTTCATCAAATTCATAAATTTGCGGAACCCTTACCCCATAGTAGGATAGCTTCTCTCCGATAATCATAAAGTTTTTTAGATCTTTCTTGTTACTTCGATTAGCATTAGGATAAAGCATCAAAATAACTTTTTTTTGCCTTATATTTCCTCTTACATACTGACGTGGCGAAACATCACGTGGCAAAATTGATATATTATTTAACCCAATATCCTTAGCAATTTCTTCTATTTTTTTTTTGAACATAAAAAATACTTTGTATTTGTATTTATATTTTCTTATTATGACGACTAGCAGCAAGTTTATGAATTGCCTCTATATGTTGCTTTGATGCTCTACCTTTCTTGCGTGGGGCATACTCTCCCTCAAGGCCAAATATTGCAACATCAGACGAAGCGACTGCGCGCAACAAATCCATACCAAAACTTTGATCCTTAATAGATGGCTTATCATTAGGATAGCGATTTTCAAGCTCAGCCCTGCCCGAAGCAACGCGTTCTACTTGATAGGCAACAATTCCATCTATATGTGGTTTTACCAAAGCATTAAGTAATTTATTGTCATCTTGAGCTAGCATAATAATTTGCTGTCTAGCGCGCGATGCATTTCCATTACATAATTTTAATGCTTCTCTAATTTTAGTATCTGCATATTCTCTAGACATTAAACGAATCCTTTATTAAAGATAACATCCTGCCACAAAATCATATAAAAAGCCAAAGCCTAAGAGGATAATGCTGCCAATTCTTTAACAATTACACTGACACCTTTTATGCGCTGCCTTGGCTTACCCCATGATCTTATTATAGAAATCTTTTGATCCGGACGAATTTTAACCGTCCCAGCCTTTGTTCCTATCCATTTCATTAAACCATCAATATTTGGTGGCTGGTTATTATGGAATGCAATAACTGCTCCTTTTGGACCTGCATCAATTTGAGAAACACCAGACTTTTTGCATAATTGCTTAATACTTAATATTTCTAGTAAGTTTTTTACCTCATCTGGCAAAGCTCCAAAACGATCAATCATTTCAGCAGCAAATCCTTCAATTTCATCGTGCCTGTCAAGATCATTTAAACGTCGATAAAGGCTCATACGAACTGATATATCTTTAACATAGCTCTCTGGTATAAGAACTGATGCTCCTAAATTTATACTAGGCGACCATTCATCTTGTCCAATACCCTCTATATTTGTTATTCCTGCCTTAGCAGCATCTACCGCATCTTCTAACATTTGCTGGTAAAGCTCTACACCAATTTCACGAACATGACCTGATTGCGCATCTCCAAGCAAGTTCCCTGCACCTCTAATATCCATATCATGCGAGGCAAGTTGAAACCCAGAGCCTAGCGTATCAAGCGTCTCCATGACCTCTAAACGCTTTTGTGCATTAGGGGTAAGTATGGTGTTTGGTTTATATGTAAGGTAAGCATAAGCACGAACCTTAGAGCGTCCAATACGTCCTCTTATTTGATATAGTTGTGATAATCCAAACATGTCTGCTCTATGAACTATCATAGTATTTGCACTAGGAATATCTATCCCGCTTTCAATAATATTAGTCGCAAGCAAAACATCATATTGTCTATCATAAAAAGCCGTCATACGATCCTCTAACTCAGTAGGGCTAAGTTTCCCATGAGCTTCAATAAACTTAATTTCTGGCACAATCTTACGCAACATATTTGCAATATCTTTTAGATCTTTTATACGTGGCACAACGTAAAAGCTCTGTCCTCCACGATAATGTTCACGCAACAATGCATCGCGAATAACAACTGTATCAACTGGCATTACAA
>JALTAZ010000110.1 GCA_027075555.1 Micavibrio sp. | reverse complement strand
GAAGGGATTGCACATCGTGGTTGTTATGATTTAAGTCAGCACCAGAAATTCTCAGGGGCAAAGCTAGAATATTATGATCAGCTAAATAATAAACGCTTTATACCACATGTTATTGAGCCATCAACTGGTTTAACACGTGGGGTTTTGGCTCTTATCTGTCAGGCATATACTATTGATAAGTCTCGCCCGTCAGGCGTGTATATGGATTTTCACCCATCTATGGCACCCAAGAAGGCAGCAATATTGCCTTTAACTGCAAAAGATAATCATGTACCAATTGCGCAAAAGCTATATTTACATCTTCGTGATGAATTTGCCGTTGATCTTGATGTTAAGCAAAATATCGGTAAGCGTTATGCGCGTCAGGATGAAATAGGAACACCGTTTTGTTTCACTATTGATAATGAAACAAGCGAAGATAGCAGTGTTACTGTTCGCTATAGAAATACAATGCAGCAAGAACGTATTCCCTTGGACAACATCAAGCCGTTCTTGCGTGATAAAATCAGTAAGGCATAAATTCTGGTATGGCTGAAAATAAATCAGAAAATCTTATTGTCGGCCAGCATTATCCAGCTATTGATGGTTTGCGTGGCATAGCAGTTTTGCTGGTTCTTTGGTTTCATTCATCTTACTTTGTAACAATAGGCACTGAATTTAATCTAGAGGGTTTTACTTACTATTACTATATTCTTACCATTATAGGTGAAACTGGCGTTGATTTATTCTTTGTTTTATCTGGTTTTTTGATAACTGGGATTTTAATCGATACAGCTAATGATAAACATGTATTTAAAAACTTTTATATCAGGCGTTCTTTAAGAATATTCCCGCTTTACTACACTGTTCTTTCTATCTTTTTGATATATTTTATATTAATATTAGGGCTTAATAATATTGATAATTGGAAAATATTTACACATATTTTTTATATCCAAAATTGGTCATTAATACATAACGATGATCAATTTATGTTGCTTGACCATACGTGGTCTTTGGCTGTTGAGGAACAGTTTTACTTGTTTTGGCCTTTATTGTTTTTATTTTTTTATGAAAAGGGACAGGGGGTTAAACAGGTTTTCTTTATTTGTTTATTTATGATTTGTTTTTCTTGGTTTTTGCGTTTGTATTTTATGGATTTAAATAGACATAAATTTGCTTATACCTTTACAATTTCAAGGCTAGACGGTCTTGCTTTAGGCGCATTATTAAGTGTTGTTTGCGTGCATTACAAAGATTTATTGTTGAAATATCGTTTTATATTTGTGGCGCTTATCTGGTTTTTGGTATTGCTGCTTTTAAGTGTTTTATTGGTTAGTGAATCCATAGATGATGCGCATTATGAGGCAACACGTGTGGGGCTGATGATTTGTGTAGTTTTATATACATGTCTGTTGGCATATATATTTTTATCTGAAAAGTCATTTTTAAAATATTTGCTTGCCAAGCCATTATTAATTAGCGTCGGCAAGTATAGCTATGGAATATATATATTCCATGTCCCTATTATGATGATAATAGTCAAGAATTTATATAGCTATGATTTATCGTATTGGTATGCACATATTATTTTACTGCTAAGTGGAAATATTATTTCTTTTATACTGGCATATTTTAGCTACAATTTATTTGAAAAACGATTTTTGCGTTTGAAAGATAAATATGCACCGCTTAATAATTCCTAGGGCATAGTGTGGCTTTATTGCGTAAGATGCTTTCAGCTTGTTTTGTGCTATTACCGTCATGGTCGTGCATAATAATTCCGTGATGTAATATAGCAGGTGATTTCTTATGCTTATAAGCACGCAATATAACGCGTTTAGCAGGAACGCCTTGTTTAGGGTATAGCGGTATAATTTCTACCCCCCCAAAACGTTTGCCTCCATTTTTACTATAAAGCGAGTGCAGTATATTATCTATCTGCCCAGCCTCATGTATAATGGTAAGGCTGCCTTGTCCTTTTATGTGAAGCCAAGCTCTGGTAATCCAGCTTTGCAGATCTATATTATTTTCTATATGCCCCATGGCTATGGCTTTTGCAGGAGAAGGTGATAGCCTGTGCGTTCCGGCTTCTTTATAAGGCGGGTTGCATATAACATGATCAAATGTAGCAATATCCAAATCATTCCGTATATCTGCGCATATAAATTGGGATATGTTTTGCATATTATTGATTTCAGAATTTTTTATGGCCAAATCAATATGGTCTTGTTGAATATCAATTCCAGTTAGGTGCGTATTATCAACTCGTTTTAAAACGCATAGACCTGCGCTACCTACACCGCAACCAAGATCAAGAACGCTTTGCCCAGATTTTATAGGGCATGCCGCGCCAAGCATTACACTATCCATAGATGTACGAAATCCGCCTGGTACCTGATATAATGCTAGTGACTTATTTAAAACATAAATTAGATTTTCTGTATTCATTAATATGTTTTAGACAAAGATCTAGCCATTGTCACGAATGACTTTTGATGGCTGCGTGGTTTGAGTAAGTATCATCAAGTCTAATGGCTTGGCTATTAGGCTAAAAAATGGGTTTTGAGGCATAGGGGTAGAATTTTTATATAATGACCTTTTGGTAAAAATACTGTTGTTATTTGCATTAATTTTGTCATCAATAGTTTGTGGTTTATAAGTGTCTTCTCTCATAGCTTGGGCGCGCTTCATTATTATATTTTCCGAAAGACGCAGCGGGGATGGGGTTTTTTTATTAGCTGTTTTCTGGGTTGGTAAAGATGGCGGTAGCGGAGCTGTTGCAACTTGCGTATTATTGTTATAAACATCTATTTTCTTTTGAAATTTTTTATTAAAGAATTGATAAACTTCTTCTAAAGTTCGGCTTTTTCCTGTTTTGCGGTCATAAAACACATTGCGATTGGCTAAAGCAGCTTTTGGATTAAGATCAGCGGCATTGCCAATTGGGTTTTCATCTCTGGCGTTAAGGAATGATGCCGCGCCACTAGCTCCAAGGAAATGAGCAAGATAGAGCTCAGTTGCCCCAACATCACCACCCCAATTATCATTTAAGAATCTTTCATTCTCAGAAGCAAATGCAGCCGCCATAAATGAGGCTTTCTCAGGATCTTTACGCATAGCCAAAATTTCCGATCTAGATTTGCCAGTAGTTTCTATTCCATATTCTTTACCATATTTATCAACTATATCTAGCCATGTGCTATCTATAAATTGATATAAACCTGTAGCAGAGCTGGTTTTTGCCTTAGCATCTGTATTAAAGTTACTTTCAGCTTGCGCTTGATTAACTAGATAGGAAAAATCAACCCCAGAACTTTTGCTTGCCTTATCAATTGCACTTATAATATTTCTTGGAACATTTTCCATGTTTTTACCTAATAGGTTGATATTTATAGTGTTTGCGCTGTAACTCATATTTTATATACTCTAGCTTATTATTAAATTTTTAAGTGTTGCTTGGTGTTTTGCAAATGTCGTGCCAAAATGTCTTTTTATTAGATGAGGTTTAGGTTATGAGTGAGGCTTTAGAAGCACAGAAAACGCAAAGTATTAACAATATAGGTTCTAACTTTGTAGTTATTGGCCTAATTATTTCATTTATAGCGTTTTCTATTTCTGTTTCTTCGCCATGGATATTAGATTATTTGCGTCCACTACCATCACCACAAAAGGAAGAAAATATAGCTCAAACACATCAAAATCAGGGGATTTACAGGTGGCTTTATTCATTTATAATTTTTGATAAAAATAAAGAAAATATTGATAAAAATGCTAAGTTAGAATCCAAACAAGAGGAAAAAGAGCTTCAGCCTGATAGGCATTGGACAGATAACTGGTCTTATATTGTAATGATTATCGCCTTCGGTGGTATGGTAAGTTCTGTCATCGGGCTACTACAGCGACAAAATAAATATATTGGCTGGATAGGGATATTTTTAGGGGGTGCTGCTATTATGCTGCAATATATAGTTATAACCTTAATTATATTAGCAATTATTGTGTTTTTTATATTCTTATTAAGTGCCATGGGTGTAGAATTTTAAAAGATATTTAATTATTCAAAAGGGGTATAGCTATGTATGCACCACCTGTGAAAGATATGTTATTTATATTGCACGATGTTTTGGGTTTTACCCATGATGAGTTGGATATGCAAACATGTGAAGCAGTTTTAGAAGAGGCCTCTAAGCTGGCCTCGGGAGTCCTTGCGCCGCTCAACAAAAGTGGAGATGAACAAGGCGCAATTTTAGATGGTGATAAGGTTGTTACTGCCAAGGGTTTTAAAGATGCCTATAGATCATATTGTGAAGGCGGGTGGAATGCTGTTCCGTTTGACCCTAAATATGGTGGGCAAGGTTTGCCTTGGGCGTTGGCCTTTCTTGTTCAAGAAATGTGGCAGGGGGCAAATATGTCATTTGGTCTTTGTCCATTACTTAATCAAGGCGCGGTAGAGGCTATTTTATCTCATGGTTCACAAGATCAAAAAGATTATTATTTACCAAAACTTATATCGGGTGAGTGGACAGGAACCATGAATCTAACCGAACCTCAAGCAGGATCTGATCTTGGATTATTACGAACAAAGGCAGAAAAACAAGGTGATGGAAGTTATAAAATTACAGGGCAGAAGATCTTTATAACTTATGGAGAGCATGATCTAAGCGATAATATAATTCACTTGGTTTTGGCTAGGGCAACAGATGCACCAGAAGATGTTAAGGGGATTTCACTTTTTGTTGTGCCAAAAATTAAAGAAGATGGAGGAAGAAATAATGTTTTTTGCATTGGCTTAGAACATAAACTTGGTATACATGCTTCGCCAACATGCACAATGAATTTTGATGGAGCTACAGGGTATTTAGTTGGCGAAGAAAATTCTGGTTTAAAATATATGTTTACCATGATGAATAACGCCAGGCTTTGTGTGGGGCTTCAGGGCGTTGCAATAGCAGAAAGAGCATATCAACATGCGCTTTCTTATGCAAATGAGCGCGTTCAAGGTAGGTCATTTGATTCAGGTGAGCGCGTAGTTATTGCCGAACATGCGGATATTCGTCGTATGTTGCTTGATATGCAATCGAAGGTTATGGCGGGTCGAATTATGGCTTATAGTGCGGCAATGGAAATGGACAAGTCGGCCCTAGGGAATGAAGAAGCTAGGGCGAGAGTAGAGTTTTTAACACCCATTGTTAAGACATGGTGCACTGATATGGCAGTTGAGGTTGCATCTACTGGAATTCAAATATTTGGAGGAATGGGATTTATTGAGGAAAGTGGCGTAGCACAATATTATCGTGACGCACGCATATTACCGATTTATGAAGGTACTAATGGTATTCAGGCTATGGATTTTGTTTTTCGCAAAATTTTGCGTGATGAAGGAAAAATGGCAAAAGAATTTTTGACAGAGATGGAAGGGAGTGTTGATTCTTCCTATGTTAAATATCTTATTGATTTTGGAAATCATATATTATTACTTGCAAAAGATAATAACAAGGATGCTATAGCATGGCTAGCCAGCCCATATTTAAAGGCTTTTTCTACCACTTTGGGTGGTTGCATGCTATCAAAAGCAAGCATCAATAACCAATCTTTTCAAGACATATCAAAATATTATTCTGATTTTATCATGCAAAATATAAGGGTAACATATAAGTAAATTACCTATCTACTTATATGAGCTTGGTTTTAGACAATACATTCGTGAATAATACTCATAATTACCCTTTGTCAAAGGTCCAAGCTTTCCTGTGTGGTTTTCGTAATATTCAGCCCACTTTCGTGCAAAACACTCACAGTATTTCTTAGGCTCTATGCCTCTGTAATATAGATCACTTTGTGTCATACATCGTGAATAAGCAACCCCGGTAGACTCAACAACGTTTTTGCATAGAGCAGGGGTTATAATCCTAGATAGAACTTCATCTTTTGCAATAATAGGTCCATCATTGATTCTTATTTCTAAAAATTTAGCCGCCACACATTCGCAATCATTTTCATTTCTTATTTTAGGGGTTGTTTCACACCATTTCTGTATTTGCTCTGCCTCTGCTATTTGCTTTTCGGTTACGCCTTCAAGATCAATTTTATTAAAATCCTCAATCTTATTTTTCTCATCTTTCAGGCATTTATTTATATTTTCAGCTAGAATCTGTTCAGAAGTTGCTTTTTCTCCAAGTCTTAACTTTGTTTCAAGATAGGAAGTTGCCGCACATCTACAGTCTTTCCTCTTGCTCAAGGTTTCATTATTCTTGCATTCCTTATAATAGCGTTGAGCTTCTGCTATTTGCTTATCAGATGCACGCGCAAACGGGGAATCACTATTTTTTTGTTGTGCTTTTATTGTTTTAGAATCTAACGTATCTTCCTGAGCAAGTGAGGTATAAGGAACCCCAAAAATAAAAACAAATAATAATAAAACTCCTAAAAATCTCATAACTCACCACTTCAATAATTTGAATATACAACATAGTAACACTTAAACAACATTTTATGCTAGGTTAAGTTTAAAATAAGGGCTTTTTTTTATCGAAATTTACATGTGGCGACTAACCTTTAGCCTTTTTCCAGAAACGGAATACTGAACCAGTATCAGCGGACTGATTCTCATTTTGTGCATTTAACTTCTGCATTTTATCATCCAAAGCTCTAGCCCTTTTCGCCGCTGGCTTTGTTCTTATCTTGCTGCTAGCTTGTGCGTTTTGCACTTTCGCATTTTGCAGTCGCCTTTGACGTGCACGCTCCTCACGCTCTTTAATTTGAGCGCGCAATTCCTCGGCCTGGCGCTGCGAATATTGACTTGTTATTAATACTTGAGATGCTTGCTTTTCCCACTTATCACGCTGATCTTTAAGATCATCAATATGTTCATTTGCCGTTGATAGCTGCTGCTCTAACATCTTTATTTGCATCGCCATGCGTTCTTTCTCAACCGCAGCTTCAATGTCAATATTTTGCACCGCCTGTTTTTGAGGCTCTGGGCTTGTTTGTTTTATTCCAAATACGCGTTCAAGCTCTGAAACATCAATTATTCTGCGCTTATTTTGATCAAGCTCATAAGAAAGTTTCCCGCTATTCATGGCGCGTTGAATAGTTGATTTTGATTTTCCTGTTAGTATTGCGGCTCTTTGTGCTCCAACTTTTGCCATGATTTTCCTCGTTCGTTTCTTGAAGTGAAAAATGATCTATAATCAGTGTTATCATGGCTTAATGATTAAGTTCAAGATTCAAAATTAAAATCATGCCACCTATCCACAATTAGTGTCAAAGTGCTGGTGTATAAGGCATTTTCATTTGCGCGTTATGGCGTTTCGAAACTACGCAGCTTCTTTTTCTAATCGTGCATTTAATAGTCGCGTCAAATAGGCCCATTGTGATCCAGAGAATAAGTGAGCATATATAATAGGCAGCCAGCCTTTCTCTCGCCAATCTAGAAATGTGTCATCATCAAGAGCAGCTAGCTTGGATTCATCAATAATTCTAAAGCCAGAGAAATTAATTCTGCGGTTGCCGGTAACATTTATTTGTGCTTCGCGCTTAATTAATATACCACTATTGGCCATTGCTTTGCTAAATTCAAGGGTCTGCTGTGCAGCGGCATGATAAGATTTACAAAAATCCAAAGCATTTCTTGCCAATTCACTAGGATTACCCTCATTATCAAAAAATGGCTGATTTGCGCCTTCTTCAATAATATCAGGTACATTATCTACACATAAGGTTAGTTGATCGCTATTAGGTATTTCTGAGAATATAAAAGGGTATCTTCTTATATATGCAGGTATATATATGTTTTCTTCCCAGCTATCATTTGTTGAATTTATAAAAAGATTTTCATTATCTCTTAAACCTAAAATGGCAACAGGCGTGGCATTTTCATCAGGGCTAAAAGCTATGGGGTAGTGGTGGCATATTTGAGGCATCTCAACCATATTTACTGGAACTGCGTTTACGCCTTTTGTGAATCCAAAGCCAAAATTCTTTTTCAATGACAAATTTCCATGTTTTTTTGCATCAAGTGGCATAGGGCTTTTGTAAAATAAGGGAAGAGTTGAGCCATTTTCTTGAGCTGTTGAACTGTGGAAGTTACTTTCTTTATTGTTAGACATTTGCCATTGATCCTTGTTAATTCAAGTAAATTAATCATTAATTCTGGAATAATAGAAAAAAATCTACCTATTTACTACTGATTTTTATCGGGTTTTTTTCATCGGTTATGTTTTAGTTTAATGGTAGTGGGTTAATACAATCTTTAAAATAAGATTTTTAGGCACTTCTCATACTTATAAAAATGAGCTAGTTTCCCAGAATGTATATTCATATTGTAAGGAGCGCTGTGTTATGCGTATAGGAATGGTTGGGACTGGATATGTTGGCTTAGTATCAGGGACATGTTTTGCAGAATTTGGGCATACAGTCATTTGTGTAGATAAAGATAAAAGTAAGATAGAGCGCTTAAAAAATGGTGAAGTCCCTATATTTGAGCCAGGTCTCGAGGATTTACTTAAAAGACAGATTGATGCAAGGCGAATTGAGTTTACAATTGATATTGCTGATGCTGTGAAGGGCTGTGACGCTGTATTTATAGCAGTAGGAACTCCTTCACGCAGATATTGTCGTGATGCGGATCTATCATTTGTCCATGGCGCAGCTCGTGAGATAGCACAAAATCTGGAAGGATATACAGTTATTGTAAATAAGTCGACGGTTCCTGTTGGAACTGGTCGAGAGGTTGAAGATATAATTAACGCCGAAAACCCTGATGCAGAATTTAATGTGGCTTCTAACCCTGAATTTTTAAGAGAAGGAGCTGCAATTGATGATTTTATGCGCCCTGATCGTGTTGTTGTTGGGACTTCCTCAGAAAAGGCACAAGAAATAATGCGTGAGATTTATCGCCCGCTATATATAAATGAAACACCTATTTTGTTCACTAAACGTGAAACGGCAGAAATTATCAAATATGCTGCTAATGCTTTTCTTGCAACCAAGATCACCTTTATTAATGAGATTGCCGATCTTTGCGAGCAAGTTGGTGCAGATGTTCAGCATGTAGCAAAAGGCATAGGACTTGATGGTCGAATCGGCTCTAAATTCTTGCATGCTGGTCCAGGATATGGTGGTTCTTGTTTTCCAAAAGATACGCTGGCGCTAACTAGGGCAGGCCAGAAATATGGTGCTCCGCAGCGAATAGTTGAAACTGTTGTGTCGGTAAATGAAGATCGCAAAGCGCGCATGGCAGATAAAATAATTAGTGCGGCAGGTGGTGAAGTTAGGGGTAAGAAGATAGGAATACTTGGCGTTGCATTTAAGCCTAATACTGATGATATGCGCGATGCCCCATCTCTTACTATCGTTCCATTGTTACAGCAAGCAGGAGCAATAATTAAGGCTTATGATCCTGAAGCTATGGTCGCCGCTAAGGAGATGATGGATGATGTAACTTGGTGTAAGGATTCTTATGAGGTTGCTCAAGATACTGATATATTAGTCATTGTAACTGAATGGAACGAGTTTCGTGCGCTTGATTTGAACCGCGTTCTAGAGGCTATGAATGGTAATATATTAGTTGATTTGCGAAATATTTATGCTGCAGAAGATATGAGTGATAGGGGTTTTTCTTATGTTTCTGTAGGGTGCAAATAGTTACTATTAATTATTATGTAATATAAATTCTGCGCTATTGATATGCTCTGACACAATATCTGACATAGTTAGTATTAGTAGGAGTTAGTATGGTATAGCGGTATTAGTTAAGTTATTAATGTACTTGAAGTAATGTTGTATGGTTGTATAAATTTTCTTTAAAATTGGTTTTCCCGTTATGTCATCAAAACTTCTCGATCATCGCGCTGCGCTTAGTAATATAGTGAGGCGCGTTGCTGTTGATGCAGGAGAGCTGATTTTAGAATATTTTGATGGCATCAAGGATATGTGCACTAAAAGCAAGGGCGATGGATCTATTGTTACGCTAGCGGATCAAGAGGCCGAGTGTTTGATTGAGAATCGGCTTGTTGATATACTTCCCAATGTTCCAGTTATTGGGGAAGAATCTTATGCAAATGGCAAACGTGTTGATTTATCGAATCATGATTATTTCTGGCTGGTCGATCCATTAGA
>JALTAZ010000109.1 GCA_027075555.1 Micavibrio sp. | reverse complement strand
GCTTGTGTTGGGCGTGACATATATTTTATTTCCAAAGGCTTGCTTTTAGGTAGTGATCTTAGCATTTCTTCCTGGGATTTAATTTCTCCGGCTGCGATTATTGTTCCATAGTCACTACCTTCATGTATAACAACAACATAGCTTAGATCCTTTGCTCTATCGCCTGCTAGGTAAATCATGTCCTTTAAAGGTATGGTTATATTCATTTTTTCTCCTGCCCAATTTCCTACTTTTTTATATTCAAACACTGGCCTTAGGTAAAAATTAGCTAAATGAACTTTTTGAATGAAAGGCACTTTTTTGTTTTGGCGAAGTTTTTCTTTAATTTGTTCAGTTACTTCTAAATCAGGGTCGGCAATATATTCTTTTTCCCCTTGTGTTGGCATATATGCATATAGGAATATACTCCCTGTTTTTTCTTTAGATTCAATATCTGGAATTTCTATATTGAGAGATTGTCCATGCAGCGACAATTTTATAGGGAAAACTCTATCGGTTTTTCCTATTTTTACAGCAGGTTCCATATTTTTTCTAAATGCATCCCATTTACCATTAACCACAATCAAGGGGGTCTTTATGCCAGAATAACCAAATTTATCATTATATTTTCTGGCTCTTTCATTACAAAAATTCAAAGTATATCTTCTATCTTCACCTTTATCGGAATAATATCTTCGGCAGTTTATCAATATAATATCGTCATCCTTTTGTAATATTTCAAACAGCTTGTCTTGAGCTTTAGTATCAGAGTCACAACCATTTTTCCCATATACTTCAATAACCGTCGGAGAGCCAGCATAAGCAGAAATATTTGAAAATGATATAAGTGATATAATTGTAACAGCATTTATCAGAAATAAATTTTTTAAATTTTTAAATGTAACCATATTGCATACTCACTTTATTAGAAATCGGAACAGCGTCCGTTTACTTCCCAATCACCGTAACGTGTTGGCTCTATTTTGTTTTCAAATCCACCAATTTCTTTTTCATCGTTAATCTTATTGTCAATTTTATCGCTGATTTCATCATTCGATTTATATTTTTCTTGTATATCAATGTTTGGTTTTGCTGTATCCATATCTCATATTAGAATGAAACAGACTAAACGAGCAAATGAATTTAACACAAAATAATGAAATAGAAACTGCTATTGAAAACCCCAATGATGATTTGGCTGCTAGAATTTGTGCCTTGAATTTGATTGGTAAAGTTTTGAATAAGCGTAATACTCTTGATGTTGCCTTGGAAAGTTCATCAGAATTTGCAAGATTGCCCCCTCGTGATAGAGCTTTTGCGCGTATGTTACTTAGCACAACTATTCGCAGATTAGGTCAAATAGATGATCTTATTACTTATGCTCAAGAGCGTCCCGATGCCCTTAAAACAGATGTGGTGCGTAATATATTACGTTTAGGTATAACGCAAATTTTCTTTATGGAGGTTGCAGATTACGCCGTCGTTGATACGTGCGTACGTATGGTAGAAGAGAAAAATATGCCCCGTCAAAAGGGTTTTATCAATGCCATGCTTCGTACTCTAATAAAAAAGGGTGCAGTGCGTATAGAAAAACAAGATGCTCCGCGTTTAAATACTCCTGATTGGCTTTTGAAAATATGGATCGAAGATTACGGTCTTAATATCGCGGCTAAGATTGCTCAGGCTAATATGAGTGAAGCTCCGTTAGATATAACGGTAAAAGATATTACAGAGAGACCCTATTGGGGCAATATTTTACAAGCTTCAGAGCTATCTACAGGAACATTGCGCCGCGTTATTGGTGGAAAAAATATCCGCAATATGGAAGGTTTTGAAAGCGGTAAATGGTGGGTACAAGATGCCGCCGCGGCTATCCCTGTGCTTTTATTTGGCAATGTGGAAGGTAAGCGTATAGTTGATTTATGCGCAGCCCCTGGTGGAAAAACTTTGCAGCTTGCTTCTTTGGGGGCAAATGTAACGGCGGTTGATCGCTCTGCTAAACGCTTAAAACGCCTAGAAGAAAATTTAGAGCGTATGGGGTTAAAGGATAGGGTAAGAATAGAAATAGCAGATGCAGCATCTTGGAAAATTGCCCAAAAGCCAGAGCGAATTTTACTTGATGCCCCCTGCTCTGCCACTGGGACAATTCGTCGCCATCCTGATACGGGATATTTAAAATCAGTGCAAGACATAGCAAGTCTTATGAGCGTTCAAGAGAGATTGTTAAACCGTGCAGGTGAAATACTGGCAATTGGTGGAGTACTTATTTACTGTACATGCTCTTTGCAAAAAAGTGAAGGTGAACACCAAATTGAGAAATTTTTAAATAATAATGCAAATTTCAAACGCATTAATGTAAAATCACATGAAATTGGTGATTATGAAGAGCTTATAAATGATAGTGGTGATCTTCGTATATTGCCATATCATCTTTCTAATCAAGGTGGAATGGACGGATTTTTTGTGTCAAGATTGATAAAAACAGGATAGAAATTAAAGCTCAAAATTGCTTAGGTAGGCATCTTCAGCTATTTCAGATATCAGGTTTGATTTTGTTCCTATTGAAGCTGGACCATCACCTTTTATTACAGGATTATAGTCAAGTTTAAGCGAGTCTATAACAGATTTTACACCAGCTCTACAATTTATGCCGTCACTTTGCCCGCTATTAGAAAATTCTTTTTGTAATCTCCCTATTTCATATCCTACATCAAGCGCATGCTCCCATACTGGTCGCATTACTTCAATATTGCCACCAACATAACCGTACATTTCTAATGTTGAAATATCTCTATTTGTATTAGATTTTGTAACAGCATGAATATATGGAGATTGCCCTTCAGAAAGCCCCTTAGTTTGCATCGTAAAATGGAGTTCTTCTACAATTCTTGGTGGTTGATTAGGAGTTTCATCAACAAGAGCCAAGAAGGCGTGGTAATCCTGCCCTTTTAATCCTGTTTTTTCTTCACCCACTTTTACTTCAACCGCATATAGCGAAAAACAAATATTCTTATCCATATATCATTTATATGTGAAAATATTAATGTTTGTCAAAAAATTGATATTCATATTTTGTCAATAGCTTATAGATATTTAATAGCTTTTCTGATAGATTTACGGGTATGTGATAAAGGTCACATCTTGCCTTATATGCGCTTTTCTTGCGCTTTTACTTAAATTAGAGAGTTTGCCACATGTATGATATTCGCATCGCTCCATCTATATTATCTGCTGATTTCTCTAAATTAGGAGAGGAAGTCACCGCTATTGATAAGGCTGGTGCAGATTATATCCATATTGATGTTATGGATGGGCATTTTGTTCCTAACCTTACTTTTGGCGCGCCCGTAGTTAAAGCGATCCGTAAATCCACGGATAAGGTTTTTGATGTTCATTTGATGATTTCCCCTGTTGATTCACTGATTGATGATTTTGTAGATGCGGGATCAGACATTATTACCGCTCATATAGAGTCAGGGCCACATCTTCATCGTACATTGCAACATATCAAAGCAAAAGGAGTTAAAGCAGGGGTATCTTTGAATCCGCATACACCAATAGAATCCATAAAACATGTAATGGATATGGTTGATTTGATTTTGATTATGACGGTAAATCCCGGTTTTGGAGGTCAGAGCTTTATTCCTTTGCTCGATAAGATTGCCAAGGCAAGGCAAATGATTAACGATTGTGGAAGAAATATTGATCTTGAGGTAGATGGCGGGATTAATTTTAAAACTGCGCGTCAAGTTATTGCCGCTGGTGCAAATGTTTTAGTTGCGGGCACTGCTGTATTTAAAGATGGTTTAGACGGATATGCAAAAAATATTGCGTCTTTGAGAGGGTAAGAGGATAGGAAGGATATAAATATGCCTTTGCAAATGTTAAATACTTTAAAAGATAAAGCAGGTCACATGGCTTATAACACGCCATTTTATGATTGGAGTTTAAAAGGAAACGTTCCTGATCGTATGGTTGTAAAGCCTGTTGATCCGTGGCGCGGTAATCCAGAGCGTGCAAAAGAATTGCTTGCCGCGGCCGGTGTAGTTGATCGTACCGGCCCTCAATGGTATTCACAATGGTGGAATCCAGAAGATGCTGATGATATATGGCTTTCTCATATACATAGTTTTAGTTGGCTACGCGATTTACGCACTCTTGGCGGTGCTAGAGCAAAAGAGCAAGGCCGGCTGATGATAGAAAATTGGATTGATAATTATAACCATTGGAATTTTGATATTTGGCGTAATGACATATTAGGGCGCAGGGTTTCAATGTGGGTATGTCACTATGATTATTTTTGTGCAAATACTTCTATTGAGTTTGATGAGCATTTTTTATCTAGCCTTTCTAAACAAGCCAAACATTTAAGTAATGCTCTTAGCTCTGGCGATGGTGTGGCTCATTTACATGCAATTAAGGGATTACTATATGCAGGTATTGCATTAGAGGGGTATGATAAATGGATAGATCAATCTTTGAACGTTTTATCTAATTCTTTAGAAGAACAGATATTGGCTGATGGTGGGCATATATCGCGCTCTCCTGCAATAATGCTAGATGTACTTGAAATTCTAGTCGATATTCGTTCAGCTCTTAAAGCCGGTGATTATCCTGCGCCTGACTATCTGAATATAAAAATAGAGGATTTAAGCTCTGCATTACGTGCCTTGCGCTATCGTGATCGTAAACTTGGGTTATTTCATGGTGCACAGGAAGGCAAAGTTGAGGAAATAGATTCTATTCTTGCCGGGGCAGGTACACATAAAAAAGCTAAGCTAAGCCTTCCTAATACAGGTTTTGAACGTATAGAGCTTGGGCGCGGATTGCTGGTTATGGATACAGGAATTGCCCCTAAATATCCCTATGATAGGCAGGCTCATGCTTCGCCGCTTTCTTTTGAATTTTCATATGGTAAAGAACGGTTATTAGTGGCATGTGGTTCTCACCCGATTAACAAACAATGGCAAGAGGCTTTGCGTTTTACAGCCGCACACAATACAGCGTGCATTGACTATCGCAATGCCTGTGAACTTCGTAAAGATGGGCATTTTGGACGGAAAGTAACTAATGCCGAGTATTCGCGCGAAGAAACAAAAGATGCCGCGTTGATTACTGCCTCCCATAATGGCTATGTTGCGCTTAATGGGATCACCCATACCCGCAAAATATATATTGGTAATGAGGGGCATGATTTGCGAGGAGAGGACAGTTTTAATAGTGCCTTTTCCCTTGTTAAGCCTGTTGAAATTGCATTGCGTTTTCATATTCATCCGTCTGTAACTGCTTCTTTGATAAATGAGGGTAAGGAAGTATTGCTACGTATGCATGGTGGAATTGGTTGGCGTTTTAAGTATGATTTTGGGGCGTTAAAATTAGAAGATAGTGTGTATTTTGGCTCTGGTATAACTCCGCGTAAAACTAAACAAATTGCAATTTACGGTAATATGAGTGCGGATAAGGCTTGTGTTAAATGGTCATTTTCTAAGGTTTCTTAAAAATAGAAATTGACTGATAGATATTGGCAATATTACCATCATCGATACTATTATTTAGAGCGTGTGGTTTATTTTATGGCATAAAAAAAATCATTAGCTTATAATTGCTGATAACAATGAATTTTTAGGCGGGTTATTAAGGGTAATGTCTAATAAAGGTAAACCAAAACACAGTTTTGATGCTGTTCGTAGAGCAGTTATTCCTGATAGGGGTATATCTCTTCATGAGTTTTCAACTGAGATAGCCCAGTCTGTAATAAATGATGCCTATAAAAATGGTGCAGTGCAAGAGCCTATATATGGTGTGAATGGAATTATAGCATCAGAGTCTCTTGTTCGCCCTAAAGATAGTATAAATGGAAGCTATTCAACCGGAGCACTATCAGAAGAATTTTATAGACGCGGATTATCTGAGGAATTTGACGTGTTGACTTGTTCTATCGGTATAGATCATGCAAATCATTTTCCTACAACTTTAAACATATCTGTTGAGTCCGCGCTTTCGGTATCTTTTTGGGAAAAAATTGCCGTTCAAGTAAAAGACATCGATCCCAAAAAATTTATTTTTGAAATATTAGAGCATGACGTTGATCCAAATGCAGATATTTCACATTTACATGAGTTAAAAGATAAGGGGTATCGCTTTGCGCTTGATGATTATTGCGGTAATAAAATTGATGCAAGGCGCTTGGCTGTTTTCGGTGAATTGATTGATTATATAAAAATTGATGGCCCTTTGGTGCGCGCGGGTCTAGGTGATAAAGTTGAAGGTCATAGCGCTGAGAAATTTAGGGAAGTCATAGATTATCTTAAGGCTCAATTTCCTAATGTAATGCTTATTGCTGAGCGTGTGCGTAGCGCGGATGAGGCACAAAAGCTTTTTGATATGGGTTTTTATGGAGTGCAAGGGCGAGATTTAAAACCAGAATTTTTTCATTACACTATCGATGTCACAATGCCTATTCTTGCAAATTAGCTAACTGCATGTGACAATGACAAGCATGATATAATCTTATAGTAAAATGCTTTGGAAAGCATATTATCATGGCTAAAGTTCAAAAATCTTATGTTTGTAATAATTGCGGATCAATTTCTACGCGCTGGGCAGGCAAATGCGATGCTTGCAATGAATGGAACACAATTACAGAGGAAATATCAGAGGTAAGCGTTCCAAAAGGGTTAAGCGGTAAGCAAAAAGGGCGTTTAATAGAGTTTGTTAACCTACCTGCTGGTACGAGTTGCACGTACCCAAGGTTGCTTACCAGAATTTCAGAATTTGACCGTGTAACAGGTGGCGGCATAGTCCCAGGTGCGGCGATACTTATTGGTGGTGATCCGGGAATTGGTAAATCCACGCTTCTTTTACAATCTGTATGCGCGCTAACAAAAAATAATGTTTCTTGTGTTTATATCTCTGGTGAGGAATCCACCGATCAGATTCATATGCGTGCAATTCGTTTGGGATTAGGTAATACGCCAGTTAAACTTGCCGCCGCTACCAATGTTCGCGATATATTAGAATCTGTGAAAACTTCAAAAGATAAAATACAACTCTTAATTATCGATTCTATCCAAACCATGTATGTGGACAGCATCGATAGTGCTCCTGGTACGGTAACGCAGGTTCGCACATCTGCTCAAGAAATTATACGTACGGCAAAGTTAAAGGGGATATCAGTGGTTTTCGTTGGCCATGTTACCAAAGACGGGCAAATTGCGGGGCCAAGGGTTTTAGAACATCTGGTTGATACGGTTTTATATTTTGAAGGTGATCGTAGCCATCATTTCCGCATTTTGCGTGCGGTTAAAAACAGGTTTGGTCCCACTGATGAGATCGGCGTATTTGAAATGGCAGAGCAAGGCTTAATAGAAGTTGATAATCCTTCTGCTCTTTTTTTATCTCAACGTCATGAGGACGCAGCGGGCAGCGCCGTTTTAGCAGCTCTAGAGGGGACGCGTCCTTTATTAGTAGAAGTTCAAGCATTGGTCGCGCCCTCCTCGCTTGCTTCTCCGCGGCGCTCGGTTTTGGGCTGGGACAATAACCGTTTGGCTATGATAGTTGCTGTATTAGAAACGCGCTGCGGTATAAAGCTCTCTAACTATGATATATTTTTAAATATTGCGGGTGGAATAAGAATTAATGAGCCTGCCGCTGACCTAGCTGTTGCTGCTGCTCTTATAAGTGCAATAAGTAACCTGCCCTTGCCTGCCAACACGGTATTTTTTGGCGAAATTGGTCTAGCGGGTGAAGTGCGTCAAGTCGCACAAGCTGATTTGCGGTTAAAGGAATCTTCGAAACTTGGTTTTGAAAGGGCAACAATCCCTGTTTTACAAAAGAAAAAGGCATCTAATAAAAATACAGTGATAACCGTTAATGAAATTACTCATATTAATAAGCTTGCCGAAATACTTGGTGTAAATCCTAATAGGGAAGATGGAAGCTTTTAGAAAATATATCTATATATCTATCTATTAAGAGCCTATTTAATAATCATTATGCAACTACCGAAATATTTTATTAAGCACTGCCCGCTACGCTAGATAGCATTGCTGGATCAATGCCAAGTTTATTTACTGCTTGCAGCCACTTATTCTTAGGTTCTTTATCAAAAATCAAGGCGGAATCCGGATCAACCACCAGCCACGCATTTTGTTGTATCTCCGCTTCTAGTTGTCCTGCTTCCCAGCCAGCATATCCAAGTATAAATAACAAATTCTCTGGTTTATTACCTTTTGCAATATCTCTCAAAGCATCAACAGTTCCCGTTACTCCGTAAGATTTATTTACCTTCATAGTATCAGCACGGTAAAAATCATTAGAATGAAGTAAAAATCCCCTTGCCGTTTCTACAGGCCCTCCATACATAACGGGTAAATTGAGTTTCTCAAAATTTATCCTGATATCTGATTCTAGTTTCAACTGCCCGATTAGGTCATTAAATTTTATTTCAGGCATAATATGGTTTATAACAAGCCCCATTGCACCTTCTTCATCATGGGCACATATAAATATTACCGCGCGATGAAAACGGGGATCTCCCATAGAGGGCATTGCGATCAATAATTTACCTGTAAGATAGTGATCTTGTTTCATTCCCATATTATCTACGCCCTTATTTTATAATTTTTAATAGTGCCATAAAATTAAAACCCTTATCAAGTTTGTAAGTTATTTTTTATATATTATTGATGTCACTATGTTAGGTGTTTTTTGCAGAAAGATATTTTAACGTAGAATAACTTTCCGGTCATAAGCACATGTGATTTTATGAAAAGATATTTAGCACTAAGTTGGAGAAGATGAAAGATCTGCACGAGTCAATTACCATCATGTATTGATAATACTTTTTTCACAACCATAAGCTAAGCCAATGAGATTATGACACAATTTTTACGATAGGTATTGATGGATGCAATGAGTTGTTATAGCATACAACATATAGTTTCTGATTTTCCTGCGTAAACCTCAATAAATAACAATATAGAAAATATAAGGGATGTCATGTCATGCTGCAAAGACATATAATACAAAATAAATTTCGTTTTTTAGGTTTAATGCTTGGGCTATGTACTGCTACTTCACTTGAAGTGCGAGCAGATGAAATAAATCCTATGGGCACATTAAGAAAACAAGCTGATAAAATTTCTGAATTAACTGAGGATCGTTTGAATTTAAGTGGGTATATCAACGGTCATTATATGAATCACAACGGTGTTGCTAAACTTACTAATAAGAATATAAACAAGCCTCTTTTTCAAATTCGTGAGGCTTCGGTTTTTGCTGATTTGACCTTAACTGATAATTTGTTGTTCTCTACTGAACTTTAAACAAGCTATGATTTTAGCAGTAAAGATGCTAGTGGAAGAGATGATCGTTTTGAGGCGTTATTCAATTACTATTATTTTGATTATGATATAGCTTCATCATTTGATTGGGATACAGACAAGTATGGTGGTTTGAGCTTACGTGCTGGTAGGATATTAGTGCCGTTCCTTTCATATAATGAAAACAAGCCGAACTTTAAACAATACCTAATGTCACAACCTTTTACAGCTCAACAATTGTCGCCAGTGAATAATGCTGCCATTGGCTTCCAGCAATTTGGTTGGACAGACACAGGGGCGTCATTGAATTGGAATTATGTAATTGAGGATAACGGGCTAGTCGATATCAAATTGAGTATTATTAACGGTCTTGGGTCTGATGTTGATGCGCTTGATGCTAATGAAGTGCAATTATCTGCTTCACCAACGGTTAGACCGCGCGATGGCTTATTTGCTAATAAATCTGACTGGAATGATTTTGATGATAATAATAGTGATAAAGCCGTGGTGTTAAAAGCTTCTTATGCTCCTTTTTCTATGCCCTTGGATCTGGGTGTTTCATATTATCATGGCGCTTGGGATAAAAGTGAAAACAACGATATATCTATGCTTGGTTTTCACCTTAATTATATAGAAAAAGACTGGTCATTGCGTGGTGAATATGTCCGAGCAGATGTAGAACAAACAGCAGGTATAAATACTGTTATAGCAGCAGGTCCAGCAGCAATTAATACAACTACGGGCGATTACAATATGTCGGCTTGGTATGTTGAAGGCTCTTATATTCCTATTCGGTACGGCACC
>JALTAZ010000108.1 GCA_027075555.1 Micavibrio sp. | reverse complement strand
GAGCGTGAGTTTGATAAGAAATGGTTTTTATCTGGTGGTTTAACGACCAATAATGTTAGCAGGGCTCTATCAATGTTATCGCCTGATGCGCTTGATGTGTCTTCGGGTGTAGAAAGTATCCGCGGTGTTAAAGATTTGGATAAAATCAGGGCTTTTATTAACTGCGTGAACGGAGTATAAAATCAAAATGAGTGCTAGTTCTTATAAAAATCAGCCCGATGAACATGGGCATTTTGGGCGCTATGGCGGGCGCTATGTCGCTGAAACTTTGATGCCGCTGATTTTATCAGTGGAAAAGGCGTGGAATGAGGCAAAATATGATCCTGAGTTTTGGGAACAGTTTGGTGATTTGGCCAATAATTATATTGGCCGTCCTTCTCCGCTTTATTTTGCCGAAAAAACTACAAATCATTTGGGCGGGGCAAGGGTTTATTTTAAACGTGAGGAGCTTAACCATACCGGAGCTCATAAGATAAATCATTGTATTGGTCAGGTTCTATTGGCTCAGCGTATGGGTAAAACGCGTATTATCGCCGAAACAGGTGCAGGTCAACATGGCGTAGCAACGGCAACGGTTTGCGCTTTATTTAATATTCCGTGCACGATATTTATGGGCTCAAAAGATGTAGAGCGTCAATCGCCTAATGTTTTTCGTATGAAATTATTGGGCGCGGAAGTTCGCCCTGTTAATTCTGGGTCTTCTTCTCTTAAAGATGCAATGAATGAGGCTATGCGCGATTGGGTCAGCAATGTTAATAATACATATTATCTTATTGGTACTGTTGGCGGCCCTCACCCTTTCCCTGCTATGGTGCGTGATTTTCAATCTATAATTGGTAAGGAACTGCATAAGCAAATGATAGAGCGCGAGGGGCGGTTGCCTGATACTTTGGTTGCATGTATTGGTGGCGGTTCAAATGCAATGGGGATTTTCTATCCTTTTCTTGATGATCTTGATGTTAAGATGATTGGTGTAGAAGCTGCAGGGCTTGGCGTTGATACTGATAAACATGCTGCAAGCCTTAACGGTGGCAGAGCAGGCGTGCTGCACGGTATGCAAAGCTATTTTCTGCAAGATGAAGATGGGCAAATTCAAGAAGCACATTCTATTTCCGCTGGTTTGGATTATCCTGGTATAGGACCTGAACATGCTTGGCTATTCGATGAAAAACGGGTCGAATATGTGAATATTACTGATGATGAAGCGCTAGCAGCATTTCAACTATGCGCTAAGCTAGAGGGGATTATCCCAGCACTTGAATCAGCGCATGCTTATGCCCATGTTCTTAAAATGGCAGGTGATATGCCAAAAGATCATATTGTGGTAATAAATCTTAGCGGTAGAGGCGATAAAGATATATACACAGTTGCTAATAAGCTTGGGGTTAAGTTATGAGCCATTATGACGTAAAAGCAGGGCTTGAAAAAATAGAGGGCTTTTCAGTTATTGGCGTATCGGTTATTACCGATAATGACAAGGGTGCTGAAGAAATAAATGCACTGTGGGAAGAATTTTTTCAAAAGCAAATTGGGCAAAAAATCAAAAATCGTGTTGATGACGTTATTTACGCGGTTTATTCGGATTATGAGGGCGATCATACAAGGCCTTATCGCTATACAATTGGTTATAGAATTAAAGATGGTAATAATAATTTTTATAATAATTTGAATGATAGTTTGCATCATGTTCAGGTCAAAGGTGCAGATTATGCAATGATGAGTGCCGCAGGGCAGCAGCCCAAAGCATTGATTGAAACATGGACAGCAATTTGGCAAAGTGATCTTGATCGGCGCTTTGAAACTGATTTTGAAGTTTATGGCAAGCGTTTTTTTGAAGAGGGGGTTCATGAGGTTTTGGTCGCGATCGGGGTTAATTTATAAAGTTATTCATTAAGAAAAGTAATAATTTATGAGTAGAATTGAAAAAACATTTAAAGCCTTAAATGAAGCTGAACGCACTGCACTTGTGACTTTTATTATGGCAGGCGATCCTGATTATGAGAATAGCTTAAAAGTGTTAAAGTCTTTACCTGAATCTGGAGCCGATATTATAGAAGTTGGTATGCCCTTTACAGATCCTGCGGCCGATGGTGTAACCATTCAACGTGCAGGGCAGCGCGCCCTTAAAAATGGTGCAAATATAACGCGCACTATAGATATGGTTAAGAATTTTAGATCTGGCAATAATACAACGCCAATAATACTTATGGGTTATGCTAATCCTATATATTCCTATGGGCTTAAGCAATTTGCCAAAGATGCAGCATTTGCGGGTGTTGATGGATTGATAATTGTTGATCTTCCCCCTGAAGAAGATGCAGAGCTTAGAGGGCTTGCTAGTATGCAAGGTTTGGATATGATTCGTCTTATTACCCCAACAACTGATGAAAAGCGTTTAGAAAAAATTTTAGATGGGGCTTGTGGATTTTTATATTATGTTTCGATAACAGGGGTTACTGGAACAGCCAAAGCCAACAGCGAATCAATGAAATTGCATCTTGATATGATAAAATCAAAGACTAATTTACCAATAGCAATTGGCTTTGGTATTAAGACGCCAAATGATGCACAGGAAATGTCATATTTAGGCGACGCAGTTGTGGTTGGATCTTCTATAGTTGATAAAATCAAGGATATAGGCGATAACGGTGGGGATATAAGCGATGTTACAACGTTGGTTAGTTCCTTGTCATATGTTTTAGGATCCCGTCTCTAGTTGCTTGTATGTTGACTCACTTAGGTTTTTCTGTAATTGCTAGAATGTTTAAGAAATAGGATTTTATATAGATGAATTGGCTATCAAACTTCATTCCTCCGCGTATTCGTTCTTTTGTTAGTGAGCAAAAGGAAGTTCCTGATAATCTTTGGCAAAAATGCACATCATGCGAAGCGATGTTGTTTCATCGTGACCTAGAGGCAAGCCATAATGTTTGCTATCATTGTGGGCACCATTTACGCCTTAGTGTTAAGGATCGTCTGGAAATGATGTTTGATAATGGTAAATATGAAACTATTGAGTTGCCAAAGGTTGCCTATGATCCATTGAAATTTAAAGATCGTAAGAAATATACTGATAGAATTAAAGAAGCGCAAAGTAAAACTGGTTTAAAAGAAGCCATAACCATTGCGCGTGGTAATATGGGTGGACTGCCTGTTGTTGTGGCTGCTTTTAACTTTCGTTATATGGGAGGATCTATGGGGGCGGCTGTTGGTGAGGCCATTGTTAAAGCGGCTGAGATAGCTATTAAGGATAAGGCTGCATTTATAGCTATTCCTGCATCGGGCGGTGCGCGTATGCAAGAGGGTATGATTTCTTTAATGCAAATGCCACGTAGCATTATCGCCGTTGAAATGGTTAAAGATGCTAGACTTCCTTATATTGTAATTCTTACGGATCCGACAACTGGCGGGGTTAGTGCTTCTTTTGCAATGGTTGGTGATATTCAAATTGCAGAACCTGGGACAATGATTGGTTTCGCTGGTAGGCGCGTGATTGAAGAAACTGTTCGTGAAACGTTGCCAGAAAATTTTCAAACTGCAGAATATTTATTAGAGCACGGAATTATTGATATGGTAGTAGAGCGCAAAGATATGCGCAGCAAACTTATAAATATCATAAGTATTCTTACTCAAACGCCTGCAAAAGCTGATCCTAGCGATGGTGTTAGGAAGGAAAAGGGTAAGGCTGGTAATGTTAATATTGCATCAGATAATAATATGTCTGATGATAAAGAAGCAGCAAAGCAGGCAGCAACTCAGGCCAAAGCGGCACAAAAATCTGCTCTTAATATTGAACAAAATTGTAAAGATATTACTGGAAGCAGTAAAAAAGCAGCTTAATATATGATTGATTTTAAGGCTTAGAAAGTATGTTTATTATATGCATAGAGCCGATATTGAACATGATGATAAAAGCTTGCAAGATAAGCTAGAGCATATCTTTCAGCTCCGCCGTACGAAAACAGTGGTAAATTGGGATTTATCACTATATCGTGTGTTGTTGGAAAAATTTGGTAATCCGCATAAAAAATTACCCCCTATAATTCATGTTGCAGGAACTAATGGTAAGGGGTCTATTATTGCAATGCTGCGTTCTATATTAGAAGCGCAAGGACTGAATGTCCATTCCTATACTTCTCCACATTTAGTGAAGGTTAATGAGCGTATATATCTAGCAGGAGAGCAAATAGAGGATAAATATTTAGGAGAACTAATTGACCAAGCCCTTGATTACATTGACAATGAACCGCTTTCATTTTTTGAGATTACAACCGCCATTGCATTTAAGGCATTTTCACAAATATCTGCAGATATTTTATTGCTTGAAGTTGGAATGGGAGGACGGCTTGATTGCACAAATGTAATTGAAAAGCCGTTAGCAACGGTGATTAACCGTATTTCTTTGGATCATACTGAGTTTCTAGGGGAAACTATAGAGGAAATAGCAGCCGAAAAAGCAGGTATAATGAAAAAGGGGTCTCCTTGTGTTATCGGTTATCAGGGCGTTGACGGCAGTAATATATTAAACATGTTGCAACAAAAAGCGCAGCAATGTGAATCAATGGCTATATCTTATGGCAAAGACTGGTTGGTAGAGAGAAAAAATCAGGTAATAGAGTTTTCTTATAATGGTGAAAAAAACATATTTCCAATCCCTGCATTGATAGGAGAGCATCAAATTTTAAATGCTGGTGCAGTTTTAGCGGTTCTTAATTCTATAAAGGCTAAAATACCTGTAAGTTATAAAGCCATAGGGCAAGGTTTGAAATCTGTTCAATGGGCAGGAAGGTTGCAGCGTCTAGAAGATATAAATGGTAATGAGATATGGGTTGATTGTGGTCATAATGATAGTGCAGGAATTGAGTTAGCAAAGCAAATAAAGTGTTGGAAGCAAGAAAATGGTAAAGCTGTTTATCTTGTGGTTGCCATGCTTAAATCCAAAAATATTTGTTCTTATTTATCCCCGATCTTACCTTATATTGATGGACTATATTTAGTACCTATAAAATCTGATCCGAATAGCTGGAATCTAAATGATATGAAAGGATTTTCATATGATATACAAGAGCATGCAAGTGCAGAAGATGCTATTAGATCTATAGATTGCAATGCTAGAATAATTGTTTGTGGTTCTATATATTTGGTAGGGGAAGTTTTAAGTTTTATTAAATAACTCTAATGAGTTATATTGGGTAAGTGGTACGAATCTTAGTGAGATATGTTTATGAGCGAAGCAAAAGACAGAATTTTTCTAGTCGATGATGATCGTAATATCCTTATGTCGGTTTCTATGGCTTTAGAAGCAGAAGGGTTTAATGTTGAAACTTTTAATGATGGTGAGGCTGGTCTTAAAGCCATATTGGAAACTAATCCTGATTTGGTAGTTTTAGATGTAAAAATGCCGCGTATGGACGGTATAGAAGTGTTATCTAAACTTCGTGAGAATAGTACGATTCCTGCAATATTTTTAACATCAAAAGATGATGAGGTTGATCAGGTTATTGGTCTTCGTATGGGTGCAGATGATTATATAACCAAGCCATTTTCTCAAAGATTGCTAATAGAACGTATAAAGGCTTTGTTACGCAGGCGGGATCTTATAAATGGTGAGTCTAAAGGTGATAGTAATAAAACTAATAATATAGAATATGGCGATTTGTTGTTAGATGATTCAAGACATCTATGTGCATGGAAAGGGCAGCCATTAAATCTTACAGTTACAGAATATTTGATTGTTAAAGCTTTGGCTTTACGACCTGGGCATGTTCGTAATAGAGATCAATTGATTGACATGGCATATGGTGAGAATATCTATGTTGATGACAGGACTATCGATTCACATATAAAACGTATTCGCAGAAAGTTTAAAAAAATAGATGACAGCTTCGATAAAATCGAAACACTCTACGGAGTCGGGTACCGCTATAAAGAAGACTAGCCGCTGGTTTCGCACTGTAACTCATCACGGCGATATGGATCAAATATTTGATTTATATTGGGGGGGGGAGGAACGGCGCATAACCAAGTTAACGCTCAAGATAATGGGTGTAAATGTAATAGCTGTTATTGCTCTTATATTTGGTGTTGTTTATCTTAGTCAATATAACACCACCCTTGTTTCTTCAAAATTGGAGCATTTTGAAACGGAATTAAAGCTTGTTACGGCTGCTATTACCGAAGGCGCTTTGAAAAAAAGGGGCGGTGGCAAAGAAGAGGTAACTTATCTTTCAAGACCAGATGCACAGATATTATCTGCACGGTTGGCAGCAACCCTTGATAAAAGGATACTGATCTTCAATAAAAATGAAGAAATGATTTCTGATACAGAATTATTTATTGAAAAGAATAATGTAAAGCCAATTTTTCAAGTTGTAAAAGATAAAGAAAGAAAATTAGAATCTGTTGAAATAATAAAAGATACTGCTGCTTGGATAATATCCTTTCTTCCTAGTCATAATATTTTATTGCCTTTTCAAGGAATAGAATCAAAATCTGCTGAAGATTATTTAGATGCTATGGAGGCTTATAAAAGAAAACTAAGTATGACAGCGTGGCGTAGTAATGGTTCTAAGAAGGGGTTGATGTTGACCGCAGCAATGCCAATATTAGATCAATCACGAAATGTTACTGGTGTTGTCATGATGGTTAGTGATGGCAGTGATATAAATGAGGCGTTAGGTGATGCTTGGTTTAATATATTGAAAATATTTCTTTTAACATTATTTATTACGATTTTGTTGTCTATATATCTTTCAGGGGTTATTGCGCGCCCCCTTAGGAAACTTGCTTTGGCCGCAGAAAATGTTCGTAAAGGTAAGCTTAAACATACTGAAATACCAGATATGAGTGATCGTAAAGATGAAATTGGTGAACTATCAATAGTATTAAGGGATATGACCAATGCATTGTGGGATCGTATGGATACAATCGAGTCTTTTGCTGCTGATGTTTCTCATGAGATTAAAAATCCTCTTACATCGTTAAAAAGCGCGGTGGAAACAGCTATTATTGTTAAGAAAAAAGAAGATTTAGATAAGCTTTTAGATATAATTAGACATGATATAGAACGACTTGATCGTTTGATTAGCGATATATCAAATGCTTCTAAGCTTGATGCAGAGTTATCGCGTGAAATGTTTGATCGAATTGATCTTAAAATGTTACTAAGGAATTTGCTAGATTCATATAAGAGCCCCTTAGAACGTGAAACAGAAAATGATAGTAATAGTGATGAGGCATTAAAAGATGGTATCCTTATTACGCTGGATATGGCAGATCATTCTGACATTTATATACGCGGTAGTGAGGGGCGTCTTATACAGGTTTTTCAAAATATAATATCTAATGCAATTTCATTTTCTCCGATAAAAACTTCTATTAAAATTTTAGTAACTTTAAGAGGTAATAGAGTCACAATTACTATCGAAGATGAGGGGCCAGGAATTCCAGAAAATCAGTTAGAAAATATTTTTGAGCGTTTTTATTCGGAAAGACCAGAGCATGAAAAATATGGGCAACATTCAGGGCTAGGTCTTTCAATTTGCAAGCAAATTGTTACAGCCCATAATGGTATTATTTATGCAGAAAACAAAAAAGATCGTGAAGGAAATGTGACAGGGGCAAGGTTTGTAATTATACTTAACACAGTGCAATAACATATAGAATTACTGGTTTTTGATTCTAATATATGGTAATTCACATTCATTTTATGACTTTGTTGCTGCATTTATCATGTAAAGTTATTACGCTTTTAACTTGTGGAAGGTGTCAAGCGAGTTGTCCTAAAATAAAGCCAAGCCACTATAATACTTGTTTTTCTTGCGATTTTTTGTGGGGTCATGTAGTTTTTATAAAAAATAGATAAAAATTTGCGGGCAACAATGACAGATAAGAAGCAAGATAATAAATCAACTCTTACTGATGAGTTTCATTCTGGTCATGGGGCGTTGGTTCTTGATGCAAAATTTGCTGCTCCTAAAGTTACGATTGGGGAGATATTTATTTTAGAAAATGATCGCATAGAACCAACCGATGAAGATAAGTCTAGGCGCTATGGTTTAAGCGTTAAGGATATAGAAGGCCTTTTGGGTAATATTCCTGATGATGTTAGACATAAACATATTAAAGAACAAATAGAACGCTATAAAGATGCGCGTGATCGCACGATAGTTACTTATGAGAATCACTTAGCTAATGCTGATAATGCATTGATAGAGGTAAGGGATATTGCCAAAGCAAGCTTAGAGGCTGAGTTAATGTTGGTTAATGAATCTTCTCTTGATGAAAAAGTCTTTGAAATGATAAAAAAAGGTGCATCTGCAGAGGTTGCACTTGATGAGGCCTATGAAGAAAAAATACAGCTTTTTAAATCAATGGTGGATAATCCATATTTTCAAAAAACAGCCATTGAATTAGAACAGCACAGAGCAATAATGCAACATCATTTGCACCCAGATAAAAGTTTATCTACACTAGATAATATAAAAGAGGGGTCAATAGTTGTTTCGTCGACTTTTCCTTTGTATGCGCTTTCTTCTTTCCGTGATGGTGGTACAGGAAAAACCATGGTTAATGGTGCAATTACTGATGAGGGGTCATTAGAAAGTCATGGGGCGATACTTATATCTGCGATGGGTATTCCTTATGCTCGCACAAACGTTGAAGCTATTTCACGCATGAAAAATGGCGATAAAGCAATTATGGATGGTGTAAATGGACATATTATTCTGCACCCTAATAATAGTATTATAGAAGGCTATGAGGATCTTATAAAGGATCAGGGGTATTTATCTGATGTGCTTTTGCAAAAATCAGCTCAGCTACATCAGTAAATACTAGGGATGGCATAGAAATTACCATAAATGCAAATTTTTCCAGATCTGATGAAGTACATGATCTTAAAATGGCAAATCCATCAGGAATTGGCTTGTATCGTACGGAAGTTATTGCAGATATGCGATATAATAATGTTACAGAAACTTATGATGTAAAAGTAGAGGACTGGAAAAGAATATTTGAGCATAATATGAGATCTGCGGCCTCTAAAGGTGATGGTTATGTACATACAACCATTAGAACTGCTGACTTGGCAGGAGATAAAAGTGACCTTGCCAAAGAAAAACGTGAAGAAGCACAAGAGAAGATAACAAGAGATCAGATGCTTGCTCTAGCTGAGCTACAGGATGATATTTCTAATCAAGGGTATAAGAATAAGATTAAATTGATGATTCCGATGATCTCTTCTTGTGAAGAAATGAATAATAAGCAAGATATGATGGATGAATGCGCGAAAGAGGTTGGGGTAAAAACAATAAAGCTTGGATGTATGGTTGAAGTTCCTGCGTTAATTACTGAACTTGATAGACTATATACGGCATTTATGTCTGTTGGCTCTAATGATCTAATTCATAGTATTTTATCTATTGATCGTTATGATAGTGAGAGCATAAAAAAATATGATCCAACTAATCCAGCGGTTTTGAAGGCTTTTGATCAAATTACTTCGGTAGGGGAAGATCGTGATATTCCGGTAAGTATTTGCGGAAATCTAGCCTCTGATCCACGTTATACGGCTTTGTTAATTGGTGCAGGCTTTAACAGTATGTCTGTTGGTATAGATGCTATTCCTGCTATTAAGGAAATAGCATCAAGAATAGATTCTATAGAGGCGCGTCAACTTTTTGAAACAATACTTGAAACAGAAACTAGAGCTGAAAGGGAAGAAGTTTTAGAGGAGTTTAATAATTCCATAGGGTTATCTGCTGATGGTCGTATTAATATTGATTTGAAGTCTTTGGATCAAGGATATGACCATTTTAATGATATGTCTTAGTGTTATAATATAATCTTTGTTTATTCTTTTTTGCTGATAACTTAATAAAAAGGTGTTTTACTTAGAATCTGATATTCACTGTGTGTTGGGGTAGTTGTCACCTAAATTGAATTAGGCACAGGACTCATTAATTGAGATAGAAGATGACAGTTGCAGCAATACAGATATCAGAGAAGAAGGTATGCACGCATCTATCATAGCGCATAGATATTCTGCGCCAATCCTTGAGTTTACCGAACATATTTTCGACTTTATGCCGTTGTTTATAGAGAGTTTTATCGTAAGGAATTGCAGTTTTTCTATTTCTCTTTGGCGGGATACATGGCTTGATGCCTTTGATGTGCAAAGCTTCTCTGAACCAGTCCGCATCATAACCACGATCGGCCAGTAGATCTTTGGCCGGAGGCAAAGCGTTGAGCAACAAAGAAGCACCTTTGTAATCGCTCATCTGCCCTTCAGAAAGAAGCATAATAAT
>JALTAZ010000107.1 GCA_027075555.1 Micavibrio sp. | reverse complement strand
AGCGGTGCGGACTTAAAACCGAGATTTTGGGCTTTACCACACGGGCGTGGAAAGGTGGTAAATCTCGTGAAGTTTGGCTTGAAAATGGACGCCCCGATAAACCAGGCAGGCTCAATGATATTCGCCATATAATATATAAGGATGCAAATTCACCAATAAGAAAAACCCGCAAAAATCTTGGACTTATGCTTAAAGAAGGGCTGTTAAAGGAAAATATAGATGGTGAAGCCATAGTATGGGCATATAACCGCCTATCCAAACGCCCTGAAGAGCGAAAAATCCTTCTGGTTATATCTGACGGCGCACCTGTTGATGATTCTACCCTTTCTGTTAATCCTTCCAATATATTGGAAATGGATTTACGAAGTGTAATTCGATGGATAGAAGATAAATCCTCAATAGAACTTTGCGCCATTGGAATTGGTCATGATGTTACGCGCTATTACAAACGTGCAATAACGATTTCTGATGCTGATGGACTGGCACAAGCACTGACAAAACAGTTAACCGATTTATTTGAGGATAATAAATAATCCTTGCGCCCTGCCCTTTCATCAATTATCAAAAAGCCATGAGTGATAATAAAAAACAAAAAAGACGAATATATAAGCCAAAATCAATAAGCGGCTTTCCTGAATGGCTACCTGAAATACGCCGCGCAGAACAGGTATGGTTTGAGCATATACAAAAGGTTTTTGAAAGCTATGGTTTTTGCAATATCGAAACTCCAAGCGTTGAAACGCTAGATACTATAAACGCCAAAGGTGGTGATGGTGGCGCAGACGTTGACAAGGAAGTCTATATATTAGAGCGCCTGCATAAAGATGAAAGCGACAAAGAAGCACGTCTAGCTCTACATTTCGATCAGACAATCCCCCTTGCCCGCTATACCGCGCAACATTTTAATGATCTAGTATTTCCTTTTAAACGTTATCAAATGCAAAGAGTTTGGCGCGGTGAACGCCCGCAAGCAGGACGTTTTCGTGAATTTTACCAATGCGATATTGATGTGATAAATGTCGATCAACTACCTCTTCACTTTGACGCGGAAATGCCCGCGATTATATGGGAGGTTCTAAGCTCTCTACCTGGTATGGAAAATGAAAATATTCAAATACGAATTTCAAACAAAGCCATACTTATAGGTTTGTTTCAACACCTAGAAATTAAAAATAACATCTCGGAAATAACCCGTATAATTGATAAGAAAGCAAAAACAACCGAGGAGCAATATGTAAAATCCATGCTTGAAAATGGATTAAATGTGAAACAAATAGAGCAAATAGAAGATGTAATAACGTCCAAAAACATTAAAGATATCCCTTATTATAATAATGATATGGAAGATGGCATAGCAGAGTTATCCTTTGTTTTAGAGCAGCTATCCCATCTACCCGAAGGGGCGGTGGTGGCCGACTTATCCATAGTACGCGGGCTTGATTACTATACTGGTACGGTTTACGAAACTGTGTTCAACAAAGACCCGTCCTATGGCTCGATCTGCTCTGGTGGGCGTTATGATGATCTGGCAAGTAATTATATCAATAAAAAGCTCCCTGGCGTTGGTATATCCATTGGCTTTTCCCGCCTGTTTGATTGCATACGCGCCAAAGGGCAGCTACCTGATTTAGGAAAATCTCCTGCTGATATACTAATGATATTACCATCAGAAAAAAGGCGAAAAACCGCCTCACAAACAGCGCGGCTATTGCGTAATAGAGGATATAATGTTGAGCTATCCCACGGCGGAAAGATTAAAAGACAGCTTGCATATGCCCAGAAAAAAGGGATAGCATATGTATGGTTCCCACCTTTCGAAGATGGTTTAGATCATGAAGTTAAAAATATGAATACTAGCGAACAAAAACCCGCATCACCAAATGAATGGAGCAAAAATGACTAAAACACTGCTAATTTTTAATTTAATCATGTTTTGTGCTTTTGCCCTGCCATTTTCGCTTAATGCTGCGGAAGGTAATGTAAAGAAAACTGTTGAAAAACAAAATCCGCTTAAAGAGCAAGAATCTATCCACAATAATTCTCCTACCCCTCCAAAAATAAAGCTGGAAAGCTACACTAATGAATATTCACCCGAATATTGTGATTTTATAGCCTCATTTCCTGAACAGCCCCTAGTAGTTAAACAGTGTGAAAAACAAGATGACCCTTCCACTTGCTATGATCTTGTTTCATATACCAAGGTTTTTGGTCTTTCTTCTACCGTTAAGATAGAGATAATTTGTAACCCTGTAACACCTGAAATGTATGAACATTTTACACCCAAAGTTATGGAAGACACAGTCCGTGCAATGACAAAGGATAAAGTCACCAGAGAATTTAATGTAGATAGCAAAGATGAAAAATTCTACCGCCAGGCAGGAATTGTTGCACAAGGGCGCAAAGGAGTTCACGATACGCTATATATTGCCCAATTATGGACAGCTAAGAATTCTATAATGTCCGTAGAAGCCGAGCTTTTTGGTGAGCAGACAAACCAAGCTGATATATTACTGGCAAATATATTAAATAATATTGGGCATGTCAGTGATTTCAAAGGTGAAGAATTTAGTAAGAAAAAAACAAAAGCTTGGGAGAAAAAAATATCCACCTTTTTAAGCCAACAGGAAAAGTCTAAGGAAAAAACTAATAGAGATAATAG
>JALTAZ010000106.1 GCA_027075555.1 Micavibrio sp. | reverse complement strand
CCTGTCACTTGGATAAAGGAAACCTAACATGACATTTTTACTCTAGCAAGATATGATTCGGAGTTTTCCCCAGACAAAAATGCATCATTTTGATTCCAAACAAATTTAATTTTTTGTTCTAATTTTATGAAAAAGATAAACTTTCAATTATAATAATTGACAAAAACAATCTTACTAACAATTAAAAAAATCATATATTTTCTGCGCCATAGCGCTAGAAATTCCATCAACTTTTATAAGCTCATCAACACCAGATGAAGCTATTGCCTTTGCTGATCCAAAATGGGTCAAAAGTGCCTTCTTACGCTTATTTCCTATACCTGAAATTTCATCAAGAGGATTGTGGGTAATTCTGTTTTTCCTCTTTATTCGATGAGTTCCTATTGCGAATCGGTGAGCTTCATCACGAAGCCTTTGTAAATAATGTAAAACAGGATCATCTATGGGTAATTGAAAGGCTTTTCTATTCATCATAAAAAATTTTTCTTGCCCCGCGTTACGATCTTCTCCCTTAGCAATGGCAACTAAAGTTATATCATCAATAATGCCTAAATCTTCTAAAACCTGTCTACATGCATTTAACTGCCCAGCCCCTCCATCAATCAAAATTAAATCAGGCCAGTTATCAGATCCAATATTTTGCCCCTCCTCTACCAAAGCACGTTTAAACCTTCTATATAAAACCTCTCTCATCATAGCATAATCATCACCCTTATCAGATTGTTTTATATTAAACTTTCGATAGGCATTTTTAATATAGCCGTCCTCTCCTTCAACAATCATCGCGCCAATCATATCTGTTCCTGAAAAATGGCTATTATCATAAACTTCTATACGTTTAGGAATATTATCAAGCTCAAATATATCAGCAACCTTAGTGCGTAAATCATTACGAGTTACCCTATTTATCAAATAGCGCTTCAGTGCCTCCATTGCATTTTTTTGAGCAAAATTCAGTGCTTGTTTATATTTTCCTCTTTTAGGGACATATATCTCAACATTATGTCCTGACTTATCGCAAAATGCCTGTTCAAAAAGTTTTTTGTCTTCTAGATTATAATTTATAACTATACGCCTTGGAATATCATTAGAATTATAAAATTGTCCTATAAAGGCACTTAAAACCTCTTCTTTCGTATTATCTTTACTATGTCTTGGGAAATAAACACAATTCCCCAAATTACGAGCAGAGCGATAGAAAAACACCTGAATACAATATCTTCCTTCACTACTTGCTATTGCTATAATATCACTATTTCCCAAATCATTATTTATATCATGTTTTGCCTGTATAGAGGTAAGAGCGCGTATACGGTCACGATAGCTAGCGGCTTTTTCATATTCCTGGTTTTCACTAGCTCTTTGCATAGATCTTGCCAAGCGTTCTTGGACATATCGACTTTTGCCCTCCATAAACTCTTGAGCGCACCTGACTTGCTCTGCATATTCATCTTTACTGATCATATTAACACAAGGTGCCATGCAGCGCTTTATATGATATTGTAGACATGGTCTATTACGGTTATCAAAAATATTGTCTGAACAATTTCTAAGTAAAAAAACTTTTTGCAAAATCGAAATAGTTTTATTTACATCTCCCGCACTTGGAAATGGACCAAAATATGTACCCTTTATATTCTTAGCCCCACGATGTTTTAATATTTGAGGAAAATCATGATCTTCTTTGATTACGATATAAGGAAAAGATTTATCATCACGTAGCAATATATTGTAGGCGGGCTTAAATTTCTTTATAAGGTTAGCCTCTAATATAAGTGCTTCTGCCTCTGTATGTGTATTAACAAACTCCATATATGATGTTAGAGAAACCATTTTTTTAAGCCTGTGAGGCAATGTATCAAAATGAGTATATGAACTTACCCGTTTTTTAAGAGATTTGGCCTTACCAACATAAAGAACCTCTCCATTTGCCCCAATCATGCGGTAAACACCAGGGCTGTTTGTCAAAGATGACACGTAAGAGCTAATCGTATTAATACCATTTTTTATTGATGGAGATGCAGTATCTGCCACTGTTAAAATCCTTCCTTATATTCTTAGCTATAAGTATATATTTAAACTAATAATCACATTATATAAATTGCATACATAAGTACCCACCACCTATCCAAAAGGATTAATAGATTCTAATATTTCCAATATAAAGAATTTAACATAACCCACTGTTATGAAAACCTTAATATATTATGACAACAAGAAACTTTTCCTAAAAGTAAGGTTTTGAGTTTGACTCAATACATATAATTTCAGCTATCCTATTTAAAAATAGAAAGGAAGAATATAATGGAAAATATCGCACTCAGGAGATACACGGATAATTCAACAATTTTTCAGGGGAAGTATGATAATATAAAAGAATGTCTAGAGCACGCAATAAAAGAAAACATTTCCTTATCCCATATAAATTTGAAAAATCAGAACTTAAGCAATGCTAACATAGATGGTTGCCATATGCCTTACGCCAATTTTTGTGGTGCCAACTTAACAGGTGCTAATTTATCAGAAGCTAATCTAAGTGGTTCAATATTTCATAATAGCAGTCTTTACAACACTTGCCTTTCATATTCAAATTTAAAAAATTGTGATTTTAGAAATTCAAACTTTGGAGCAACCATGATTGAAGAAGCAAATATACAAGGTTGCAAATTCTCTACATTTTCATCATTTAATCTAGATTTTCAGTATGCTTCAAATATGTCAAATTGTGTATTTGAAACTATAGATGGAGAAAAATGCTCAATGTCTGTCCCCCCTATCATCGTTAAGGGGCTATTAAATGTACCTATAGTCATATTTGACGATTTGATAAAGATTGGAACAAAAACATTTTCCAAATCTCATTTATTACAACTATTAGATATATTAAATACCAACACAAAACAAATAGCCGCATAAATGCAAATACATAGCTTACCATTCACAGGACATTGTTTTATTTCAATAAATCAGGGATTGTGCATTTTGTATTAAGTAAATCTCAAATGGCGCGAGTGACGAGACTTGAACTCGCGGCCTCCGCCGTGACAGGGCGGCGCTCTAACCAACTGAGCTACACCCGCGCATCTAAGATGGTGGATTAAATAGCACTCATACCCCGTTTCAGTCAAGCCAGATATTTACAAAAAAGTAAAAAATACTCTTAAAAACCGAAAAAACTCTCTGGGGGCGTAAAATCTAAGTTCAAAGATTCTGCTACAGCAATATTTGTTACCTTTCCCTTGCAAATATTAAGACCATTTAAAAAATTAGCATCACTATTTAAAGATTTTTTCCACCCTTTATCTGCCAATTTTAAAGCATATGGCAAAATAGAGTGATTTAATGCCAAAGCAGAAGTTAAGGGAACGGCTCCTGGCATATTGGCTACACAGTAGTGAACAATATTATCAATAATATAGGTCGGCATATCATGGGTAGTTGCCCTGCTAGTTTCAAAGCAACCGCCTTGATCTATGGCAATATCAACTATAACTGTGCCATTTTTCATTTTTGATAACATGTCTTTTTTAATAAGTTTAGGGGCAGAAGCTCCTGGTATTAATACCGCGCCAATAATAAGATCGGCATTAGATATTTCACGCTCTAATACATCAATATTTGAATAAACAACATTGGCACGCCCATGAAAATACTCATCTAAAAAGCGCATACGTGGATTTGATTTTTCTAATATAGTAACATTTGCCCCCAAACCAGTTGCCATTTGCGCGGCATGAAACCCTGAAACACCGCCACCTAGTATGAGCACCTGAGCTGGCTTAACACCGGGAACACCACCAATAAGCCTACCAAGGCCGCCCATATGTTTTTGTAAATAATAAGCCCCAACTTGTACAGAGAGCCTTCCAGCAATTTCACTCATTGGTTCTAATAAAGGAAGCCCATGTCCGTGAGGCCCAGTAACTGTTTCATAGGCAATAGCTATACACCCAGAACTTATCAATGCCTCTGCTTGCGGTGCATCAGCGGCCAAGTGAAGATAGGTAAATAATATCTGATTTTCCCTAAGCATAGCACATTCTTGAGGTTGGGGCTCTTTAACCTTAACTATCATTTCTGATTTTTCAAAAACTTCTGCGGCATTAACTGCTATTTTAGCTCCTGCCTTCTGATAATCTTCATCAGTAAAATTTATTGATGCACCTGCATTAGTTTCAACCAGCACATTATGTCCATGAGCCACAAGCTCTTTAACTGATGAGGGAACCAACCCAACTCGATGTTCTAAGGTTTTAATTTCCTTTGGTACACCAATGATCATGAGCAATACTCCTTATCCTCTACAAGGTTAATTTTTTTAATCAATTTTTGAAAACTTTTGCTCTATATATTCTTCTACAATTTTCTTAAATTCATCAGCTATATTACTACCACGTAATGTATGAGTTTTTTTCCCATCAGTAAATACCGGAGCAACTGGAGATTCTCCTGTACCTGGTAAGCTAATGCCAATATCCGCTTGTTTGCTCTCTCCTGGTCCATTAACAATACACCCCATCACAGCAACCTTCATATATTCAACGCCTTTATATTTCTTGTTCCAATATGGCATTTTTATATCTAGATATTGCTGTATATCTTGGGCAAGTTCTTGAAATACCGTACTTGTTGTACGACCACAACCCGGGCAGGCACTTACCTCTGGGGTGAATGAACGCAAGCCCAATGATTGCAGTATCTCACGACAAACCTTAACTTCTTGTGTCCGATCACCACCAATTTCAGGCGTTAGCGATGCTCTGATTGTATCTCCTATTCCTTGCTGAAGTAATATACCTTCGGCAAGGCTAGTTGCAACAATTCCCTTTGAGCCCATGCCAGCCTCAGTAAGTCCAAGGTGAAGAGCATAGTTACAACGCTTGGAAAGAGCTTTATAAACTGCTATTAAATCCTGAACCCTACTAACCTTAGCCGATAATATTATTTTATTTGCGGATAGACCTATTTCCTCAGCCTTTTTTGCACTTAATAATGCAGATTGAACCAATGTTTCACGCATTATTTCATCTGATGAGCGAGGATTTTGAGATTTTGCATTATCATCCATAAGTTTTGTGGATAAGTCTTGATCAATACTTCCCCAATTAACCCCTATCCTAACGGCCTTATTATATTCAATAGCTTTTTCAATCATCTGCTCATATTGAGAATCACGCTTTTTGCCAAAACCCACATTACCAGGATTTATACGATATTTATCAAGGCTTTGCGCCAAGTCTGGATAATCATTAAGAAGTGCATGCCCATTATAGTGAAAACAGCCAACTAATGGTATATCCATGCCTTCTTTATCTAACAATTCTCTAAGTTCTATAACCCCCATAGCAGCTTTATCATTATTTACAGTAACTCTAACAATCTCTGATCCTGCTAGAAAAAGCTGTTTGACTTGTTCAAATGTCTTTTCAACATCAGCGGTATCAGTGTTTGTCATAGATTGAACAACTATCGGCGCGCCACCACCAACGCGAACATTACGAACCATCACCGCATTAGTTTTATGTCTTTTTATTTGAGGTAAAGCCACCATAACAAGCGGTTTATAGAGCAAAAATTAATGAAAAGCAATTTGCTATGATATAATTTCTAAGATCTGTACTGGCTTATTTGCCACATGTACTTATTTAAATCATTACCTAGTTCAACAAAATGCTTGAATTTTGTTAATCACGCTTTCAACCTAGCACCCCTTATTTCAAAGGAAAAGTTTTTTCTGTGTAAACAAAATCTGTTTCTTTATCATAACTCTTAACAACTATACGCAATGAACCGCTGGTAATTTCCTTTGTCAAAGGAACCTTAAAAGACCTACTGTTGATCTCTGAAAATACAAAAGCATTACCAACTTCGCCGACCATCTCTTCCCTGTTCTTATCATCTATATGATAAATATAGACATGCCCTAAAATAGAATACGGTCTACCAGATCTTTCTATTAAGAAAGATGCCTCTAATATACCACTTTTTTTATTACGCTCTAATTTTAAATCTCTAATATCTGCACTAACTTCAGCTTTCCCTGAGATTAGTATAACCGGGATACTATAGCTCACATTGATACTAACTGCTGCACCCGAGCTTCCCTCAACTGTTTCAATATCTTTTTTTTGCTTTTCGATAATATCTTCAGGAGCATGAGGGTCAAGAGCAAATTTTAAATGAGCATGGTAATCACCTTCTGGTATTTCGCTTGGACGACGAAGTGCCAATTTTATTTTCTGCGATGCTCCAGGAGCCAAAGTAACACGCCTTGGTGAAAAAATTACATATTTTGATAAATCAAAATCTGTAGGAGATTCTTCAACTACCTCGTAGCTACCCTTTCCATCAATCATTTTAAAGAACATCCACTCAATATCATAGGTACGCATTTTATCGCCTGTATTGACAAGTATCACAGAGCCGAAGCGATCTCTATCTTTAAAAACTATTTGCGATGGTGTTATTAAAATATCAGCCACAGCAACCTTAGAGATAATTAGCGCACTAATAAAAACCATTATGCAAACATTAAATTTAGTCACAAACCTCATTACCAACTTCCTTTTTGTAAAATAAAAATAGTTAAAAATTGACCTGAATATTTATATTCCCTGAATATGTTTCATCAGGGTAAGAACTACCATCTCCAGAACTTCTTGATGTTGCACCAATATTTATTCTCGCAACACCGCTTGCATCTGTAGAAGCCGGATGAGTTTCTTGAAAATCCAGCATCTGAAATGATTTTCCTGATCCGCCGGCCAAAGGCGACACTTGCGTAACCGTAACACTTGCAATAGCTGTATTAGCTGGAAGTCCATCAATGTCATATATCCCACCTCTAGGAGGTGAAATCTCTATATAAGCAGCAGAATCATAGCTATAAGTGCCATCTGGATTTAATATTATGTCATATTGAGCATCATTTTTCTTTACAATCCACGATCCAAAAGAAATTGCCTGAATTGTAGTAACAGCGGCCTTAGAAGCGCTAGCAAACAGCGCCACACAACCAAAAGCAAGAACAAACAAACTCAAAACACGCATATATAGCTATTGCCTTTTCCATTTAGATTATTATTAGACTTATGTGATTATATATTACAAAATAAAACTCACAAATAATAGATAAGACACATGATAATTCCCCTAAAAGCAACCTCTAATTTTATTTTATTTTTAAATATCCTATTGAAGTAAATCACGTTTTTAGGATAGAATCTAATGAGGTGTTTTCTGCTGCGTATTTTAACAAGTTCTAACACCCCAATTCTGGGGATAATGGTTCACTATTTTATGTTTAAAAAAATAGCTCTGAGTCTATGTTTTACGCTATTTTTGGGTCTGCTGAGTGCGTGTAGTCCTGATGGGGTTTTGCGCCTTACGAAAAGCGAATCAACTGTAAAAAACACCAAAGAAAATACTAATAATCATACTAATGATAACAAGGGAATAGGAAAGCCTGTAGCCCTCCCTCCGCATTTTGATAAGGATGCCCCGCTCCCCCTTGGTAAAACAGAAGAAACAATAATGCCCAATGGTTTGCCTGCATTAAAACCTATGAAGGGCGTAAATGTAGAAGCCTTATTTGCCGATAAATTAAAAGACTCTGATAAGCGTTTTGAACGGGTAGAAAATGCCGTTATTGATTTAAAAAAAGAATTTGAAGTTTACAAACCTGCTATTGTCCGGCTTGCCGCTGTGGAATCGGACATACAAAACCTGATTAAAGAACTTGAAGTAGTGCTGCAGGAAACACCCGCCCAACAGCCACCAATGTACCTTTCTTCAGGTAATGAAACCGCTGAGGCAACATTAAATGTTCAGCAAATAACCCCACAGCCTCTTCCCCCTCCTGATGAAATAGTAAAAGCTCCTAAAGCTCGTCCACCTGACAAGGTTCAAGCCAAGCCTAATACCCCACCAAATATAAATAAAAAACCACCACCCAAAACGCCTGTCAAACAGTTTAAGGACAGCGTTGCTTTGAATTTCAGGATAGGAGTTCACAGCGATAAAGTTCGCATTGCATTTGATACAAACAAAAAAACTCCATTTAATATAGACCTTGATAATTATGAAAAATTATTAATTGTAGAATTGCCAGAAGCTAGGTGGGAAGGGAAAAAATATATATCTGTTAAAGATTCAAAATTATTCGAGTCCATAAATATTGAAAGTACAGGCGATAACAGTAGCATGATAATTTTATCATTGAAAAAAGATACTAAAATCCTGCAAAAAAGGTCACTCTCTCCCGACACGTCTGGTGGATATTATCGAATATATTTCGATTTAAAACCATAAAACTAGATTTGTCATTTCAATTGATTTTTATATTTAATACTGGCATGTTCGCTTGCATAATGCGATGCACAATAAACTAATGTACAAAGGGCTTTAAGTTGAAAAAAGAAGCAATTAATAAAACAACAGATAAGAATAATATAGATAAACGCCCTCTTGTAAAAGAAAGCGTTAGTATGACGTTATTCTTTTCTGATATTATTGCTATGAATGTTTCTTTTATATTAGCATTCTTCACGGCTCAAGCTGCTAAAGATATTTTCATTCCAGATATTTATAATAAGCCTTTATATGATTATACACATATATATGACTTATTCTTTATATGGATATGCCCTATAATTTTATTTATATTCTTTTCAAAAGGTCACTACACACAACGAGTCCCATGGTGGAGTCAAGTTCAAACCATATTATCTATTTGTATTGGCGCATTTATTATTGACCTATTTATACGATTGGCAATGGATATGTCTTTTTCTAGAATCCTAATAGCCATAAGTTGGGTATATGTATTTTTCTTTATTATAATTGGAAGACAGATTGTTTATATCCTAGCTCGCAAAAAAAATATATGGGAAATACCAACAATTATAATAGGTGATATAGATACCGTAACAAACATGCTCTACGCCTTTAGTGCAGATCGTTATGTAGGATATAAAATAGAGACCATATGTCTGCGAGATAGCAAAGAAAAAAACTTCTCCCTAGATTCAATTCCTGAAGAATACTCAAATATAACAGTGAACAATAATAAAATAGATTTCAGAAAGTACATAAAAGAAAATATCAATAGCTTTTTTATTATCTCAATGGAAACATTCCGAGGCAAAGAACGTGATAAATTGATAAATACACTAGAAAAACTTGGCGCGTTATATTCTGTTGCTCCTCCAACTTCACGCATGAGCCTATTTGATATGGAGCCACATTACTTTTTCGGTCATGATATTATGCTTTTACATGCAAAAAAACCCGTACCATCTCCAGCGGGAAGATTTGTTAAGCGTATGATGGATATTACAATTGCATCAACTGCCCTTATATTATTATCACCAATATTTATTACAACGGCTATATTACTTAAGATAGAAGGACAAAGCGGGTCTTTATTTTACGGAGGAAAAAGAATAGGTAAAAATGGCAAAAAATTTAGATGTTGGAAATTTAGATCTATGGACCCTAACTCTGATCATCTACTTGACGAACTGTTTAAAAATAATCCACAGGCTAAAGCCGATTGGGATAAATATAGAAAGCTAAAAGTTGATGACCCCCGAATAACAACAAAAACGGCTAAATTTATTCGTAAAGCCAGTATTGATGAATTGCCTCAGCTATGGAATGTTATTATAGGTGATATGAGCCTAGTAGGGCCTCGTCCAATATTAGAAGAAGAAATTGAGTTATTCGGAGATTCAATCAATCATTACATGCAATTAAGGCCAGGAATAACAGGGCTTTGGCAAGTTAGCGGGCGCAATGATACCAGTTTTCAACGGCGCATTTACTGGGATAACTGGTATGCCAGAAACTGGTCGATTTGGGGTGATTTGGTAATTATTATCAAAACTTTGCGAGTAGTAGCCAAGGGTTCAGGTGCTTCATAATGCTAACATACAGCCATAAAAATAAAAAACAGAAATCTAGTTTAGGTTTTATTTACCCTTAACGGTACGGTCATACCCGAAACCGCCTCATTAGTTTTTATATCCATGTGCAACAAAGTAACATCTTTTGCTTTTTCAAAATACGGTATAAGGACGGATTTAATTTCATCGCCAAAAGGAATAGCCCCCAACTCCTTAAAGATAAAATCTAATGTTTTTGTTTTTGACATATATTCAAGATAAAGAAGCTGCTTATCAAACTCCATATCATATAAAATTGTTATTTCTCCGGTATCCTGATGTGCGTAAATATCCATGACAAACTCTGCCAACATAGTGTTATCAGAATATTTGGAAAAATCATGTTTCATATAACGATGTTACGGACTTATAAAATAAATTACAACTCCGCAGCCAATTCAGGAGCGTGAGGTTTATTTGCCCCCATACCAAATTTATCCCCAAATTGTGAAACAACACGATTATTAGAGATTGCTTCTCTAAGGTCGTTTATTTTCCTATCTATACCAAAAGCACTTAAAGCAAAATTTTGTATAGATTCTTTTGCCTCTTTACTAAAAATACCCACAATACTTGCAACCGTGCTTATAAACTGGAACGCTATTTTACTAGCACCAGTAACAC
>JALTAZ010000105.1 GCA_027075555.1 Micavibrio sp. | reverse complement strand
ACACACACTCCCTGACAGTCGGGGTCCTTTTTTAAAAAACTATGATCTTTTCAAAGATGGTCTATGACCATTAAATTAAAGAGATTCGCGCTATTATCTATTAACTTTTACATTAATATTTTAATGTTATTTTGACATTTTGCAAAAATACCCCCCCCATAAGGGGCATGAAGGAAAACTTTTTAAGATAATAAATCAATCTATCAAAAATTAAATATATAACAACTAAACTATCATTATATATAGTAAAAATAGAATTATATAAAATTTTATACAAATTATAAACAAATAAATAATAAAGTAAAAATAAGAATTACTTCAAATTTTACATATAATTAAACTCATATTTACTTGCCCTGCATAGTATTGAACTAACAAGGGAGCAAATAAAATGAGTTACGCATATAACAATAATAATCAAAAACAAGCATTAATCGGAACTATTATGGGTTTAATGAAAGAGCTGCAAACTCTTGCTCCACACCCGGATATGCCATCTTATAAAGGTCCTTTATTTATTGCTTCTAATCCAAATTTTAAAATAGCAAATGATAATGATGGTATGTTAGGAAGCATGATTTTAGAAAGCCTTTTGAGTGGCGCTATTAGTGAAGCAATATCAAAAGGCATGTCAGAAGATTATGCTGATCTTGCTCAAAATATTGATATGACCGCCATTATAGATTGCTACAGTGAGTATATCTCTGACGTAGAAGGAAGCCGCGAACAAAAGGCAGCGCACGGTCAAGGAACAATGGCACGCATGTCTGGAAAATCTATATCAAAGGGGTTTAATATGCGCGCTAGCATCTCAGAAGGAATGCAAAAATTTATGGAAGACCTGCCAAAGCGTATGACCATCGAGCGCAACATGGCATATTATGCAAAACAGCTTGATAACCTTGGCAACGTTTCTCAATATAAATATGAAACACCAAGACCAAGTTTTGCAGCATAATATAAGATAAGATAAATATTATAATAATGTAATATAGATATTTACATCAGGCTTTAAGAATTTTCTCAATATGCTATCATCTAAAAAGTGATAGCATTTTGCTATTTGCAGATAATATTTTTCAGGTTAATTCATGAATGTTGATACCTCTTTGCTTCGTGAGAAGTTCATAATAAAAGAAAAAACTAAAAGCAAAGACGACAATCCGCTTGTCTTGCGAGCGCGCAGTAACCGCATGGTTATAAATCTGCAAGCTGGAGAAATGCCAGTTGAGACATTTGTTGTAAGAACAAATACCATGCATACATGCACGCGTTTAGTATCGCTTATAATTGCAAATTATGAAAAACATGGCCCTTTAGCGCCAAGATTAAAACTTATTGAATGGCCTAAATTATGGGATCATGCCCTTAATGATTATGAGCGCCGTTATAATCTTGATCGTTGGGTTTGCATATATCATAAGGGAAGGGTCATATATTCATATGGCAAACATCATCATTTCTTTGACGTTATTGAACAATGTGAAATAATAAATAAAGATGAATATAGCAAATCTATAGACCTAGCAAAAAATGCATTTAAGAAGGCTGGAAAAATTGTAGATATTAGCTATGACAGCAATGTTGCTTTGGTGGCTATTTTAGGCAATAAATACAGCAGGTGCAGCATGGTACTGCGCGCCCCTGGAAATACCACAACATTTAATTATGTTTTAAAACCTTTAAATAAAGGTGAAAAGGTGGCTATAACACAAGGGCTTAGTAGCGCTGGTGATTTTTTAGAAGGTGTTCAGCTTTCCTACATTGTTGGTATAAATAATGAAAAACTTAATCAAAATATAATTGAAAAATTCTCTGATGAAGCAAAAAAGGGCTATGCGGCGCGTGATAGAATAAATGAATTAGAAGCACAAATAAACAGCATGGAAAACCGCTATAAAGTACGCTATCGCCCCGAACGGCCGTTATTTGAATATATTACAGAGCAAGCCGAAAAATATGCAAAGACCAATATGGTCAATGAAGATGAAATTTATATTGAGTAACTATGGCATATATATATAAACGATATATTTATATAAATGATATATTCAAACTCAATAAAAAAATATTATGCAAAACAAAACCAAATATTTTCCGCATATTGATGGGTTAAGGGCATTTGCGGTTATTGCCGTTATTTTATTCCATTATAAAATCCCTGGTTTTTCAGGCGGGTTTTCTGGGGTTGATATTTTCTTTGTGATTTCAGGCTTTCTTATTACCGGAATTATTCATAATAAACTTTATAATAATAATTTTAGTTTTATAGGCTTTTATAAAAAACGTTTTTATAGAATCTACCCCGCTTTATTATTTGTAAGCATCGTAACTTTTATTGCTGCGGTAATATTATTTTCTCCAAAACATCTTGAAAATCTTAGCTATAGTATGTTAGGGGCTCTAAGCTTTGTATCTAATATTATTTACTGGAAAAGCATAGGATATTTTCAGATCCTTGATAGTTATGATCCCTTTGTTCCTACTTGGTCACTAAGCATAGAGCTGCAATATTATTTGTTATTCCCACCCTTTTACATTCTTATAACTAAAATATTTAAAGATAAAACCAAATGGATAATGTTAATTGGAATTGTTGCATCTTTGGCTTTATCCGAGATATTCCTGCGTTTTACCAATAATTTTGTTTATTATAACTTGCCTTTCAGGTTCTTTGAATTTGGCATTGGCTCACTTTGTTATTACATACTACAAAGTCCGATAATAAAAAAACTTAACGGCATGGCATTTGCCTTTATTCCATTTATAGGAACAATAATGATTGTTAGTGGCTTTATATTACTTAGCGATCAAACACCTTTTCCCAGTATTTGGGCACTTGTGCCATGCGTGGGGGCGGCGCTTATAATATTATCTAATGATGATAATAATGGTATAATCCATAAAATATATGATAACCGCGTATCTATTTACATCGGTAAAATTTCCTATAGCCTATATCTTATTCACTGGCCACTTTATGTAATATTTGCCTACTGGTATTACAGCGAAATAGGAATCTTGATAAAATTAAAGCTGGTTATCATATCCCTTATCTTAGCGGCAGTAATCCACCATTTTATTGAAAATTCTTACCGCCGTAAAGATATTGGAATTAAGAAACAGGCTATATTATTCTTCTCTACTTTTCTGGTTTTTATATTTGCTTATAATGTGACTAGCAATAATGGCTGGTCATGGCGGCTTAGCGATGTTCAAAAAGAGCTTCTATATCATATTGAAAAAGAAGACAAAAAATTCAAAATAGCCTTTGATAAGAAATTTCCAATGCCAGAGGAAAAAGAATTTATTGCTTCAAAACATAGCGGGCTGGAATGTTCTTATAATAATACAAAAAACTATGAAATTCTAATACCCTGCCTAGAGCATAATTTAACAAGTAAATCTGATAAAGGCTTTCTTATTATTGGCGATAGTAATGGAGCAAACACATATAAAGCCTTAGAACTTGCCTACCCCAATCAAAGTTTTGCAATGCTGCAACAAGCAGGGTGCGCGGCGACTAGCTATCTTAAAGATAGAAGATCAGGATCATGGTGTTTCAAAGATTTACAAAAAATCCTGCAAGAACTTGATAAAAAGCAAATAGTAAAAGCCATTATATTAAGCTCACGTTGGGTGCTTGAGCCTTATGAAAGGCTAAATAATGATATTAATTATTATAACAAAAATGTGCTTATTATTGGTCCTACCCCTATGCTAAGACATGATATATTTGAAACTTTCTTTATGCTTGGGGCAAAAAATTATGAAGATGTGCAAAATCTTCCATTGCAAGAACCATATTTTTATGACGATACATTAAAAGCCGAAAACTTCCTTAGTCATAATCTGCCAAACGTGACTTATATAAGTAAGATAAAGCTATTATGCCCAGAATATATATGCCCTGTTTTTATTGAAAATGGCAAAAAACCACTATTTCTTGATGATCAACATTTATCATCAGCAGGAATAAAATATCTTTCTAACCTTTTGAAAAATAGTAATGATATGAAAAAATTTATAGAAAAATCTACTATAATCAAAAATATAGAATAATATCGCCAAATATTTATAAACATTTATATATATCATCATGGGTAATTCAAATTTAGATATAGTAGAATATGTAATTATTGGCGCAGGGGTTATAGGGCTTGCCACCGCGCGAAGTCTTGCCCTAAATGGGCGCGATGTTTTGATTATTGAGGGCGCAAAAACTATTGGTTCTGGCATTTCTGCACGCAATAGTGAGGTTATACATGCAGGGATTTATTATCCCAAAAATTCCCTTAAAGCAAAATTATGCGTTAGGGGCAAAGAACTACTTTATCAATATGCGAAAAAGCAAGGAATAGAGCATAATAATTGTGGCAAGATCCTTGTTGCCACAGATGATGAGCAAATAAGCCACCTTGAGAAAATCCAAAAGCAAGCAATGGATAATGGCGTTAATGACTTAGAGCTTATCACAGGTGATAAGGCACAATCCCTAGAACCGGAGTTAAGCTGTAAGGCCGCTATATTCAGCCCATCAACAGGAATTATAAACACACACTCTTTTATGCTATCTATGTTAGGTGAGGTTGAAGATAATGGCGGGGCTTGCTCTTTCCTTTCAAAAATAGAGCGCATAACCCCATCTGATAGTGGCTTTACCCTTAATATAAATTGCCAAGGAGAAAATATAACTCTGCGCGCAAAAAATATAATAAATGCCGCAGGTCTAGCCACGGTTAAAATTGCCAAAAATATAGAAGGCTTTGCCGAAGATAAATGCCCTAAGCAACGCTATGCCAAGGGTAATTATTTCAAACTAACAGGCAAGCATAATTTCAGACATTTAATATATCCCCTTCCCCAGCAAGCAGGCCTTGGAATTCATCTAACCCTTGATATAGCAGGGCAAGTTCGCTTTGGCCCTGATGTAGAGTGGGTGGATAAACCCAATTATAGTGTTAACACCGCGCGCATAAGTGAATTTTATAAGGCAATAAAAAAATATATCCCTACCCTAGCCGATAATTCACTAATCCCTGATTATTGCGGGATACGCCCTAAAATATTCTTTAGTGATAAGCCCTATACAGATTTTCTTATACAAGGGGAAAAAGATCACGGCATTTCAGGGCTTATAAATTTATTTGGAATAGAATCCCCTGGGCTTAGTGCATCGTTAGCCATAGCCGAATATATAACAAAAGAAATAATATGATATGATATGATATGATATGGCATATTATACCATTTATACCATATATCCGTGATATATAATCTATGATATGTTGTAATATTCCTTGTACCATGCAATAAATTTTGGGATCCCCTCATGGATAGTTGTCCTTGCATTATAACCAGCAATGCGCGTGGTTTCTTCTATATCTGCATAAGTTTCTGGCACATCACCATCTTGCATAGGCAACAGCTCAAGCTCTGCCTTTTTGCCAAGCGCGTCTTCAATAACCTTAACAAAATCCATAAGATTCTCACTGCGATTATTACCTATGTTTAAAATACGGTTAGGAACATCACCTTTACCATCAATCCTTAATGCTGGTGGATTTTTAAGCGCGCCTAATATGCCACTTACTATATCATCAACATATGTAAAGTCGCGCTTCATATTACCATCATTGAATATGGGAATGCTTTTGCCCTCACATATAGCCTTTGTGAATATGAACAGCGCCATATCAGGACGCCCCCAAGGACCATAAACCGTAAAGAATCTTAATCCTGTTTGTGCAATATTATATAAATGCGCGTAAGTATGACTCATAAGCTCATCAGAACGCTTAGTCGCGGCATATAGGGATAATGGCTGATCAACTGAATCCTCAACCGAATAGGGAAGTTTCTTGTTGCCACCATAAACCGATGAAGAGCTAGCATAAACCAGATGCTTGAAATCTTTTGTATGGCGGCACATCTCCATAACCGTAAGATGCCCCATGCAATTACTGGTGATATAGCTATAAGGGTTTTTAAGCGAATATCTAACGCCTGCTTGCGCGGCTAAATGTATTACCTCTAGAAAATCGCCATGCTCTGCCCATAATTTTTCCATTGCCGTTTTATCGGAAATATCCAGCTTAACAAATTTAAATTTATCAAATTCCTGCAACTTGGCAAGGCGAGCTTGCTTTAAGCTAACATCATAATAATCATTAAGATTATCAATACCAACGACTTCCCCCCCCTGTTCCAAAAGGCGTAATGACGTGTGAAAGCCTATAAACCCTGCTGCACCGGTAACTAAAATAGGTCGTATCATTTTTTATATAGCCTTTATAATTTTATATAATTTATTATTTTGCATTGCTGTTGTACTGTGATGTTTCATATATTTCAATATATTGCTTTTAATTATTAAGCATTCCTTCAAAATTCTTAATTACACGCTCAAGATTAAATTCCTCAGGCAGTTTTGATATTATATTTTTATTCCTATTTATATCTTGATCCTTATCCATAATTTCTATTTTGCCCATCGCCTGAACAAATTGATCCATATTATCAACTATATTCAATATGGATTTATCTGCATATTTGGCTATATCCATTATTCCCCCCGCTTGACTAATTGCAATAGCAGGAATACCACAGGCAAATCCCTCAAGCACAACATTTGGCATACCCTCCCAGCGTGAGGGCAATAATAAGCAATCTGCATTCGCGGCAATTACCCATGGGTTGGAATGATAACCACGCAAAAAAACCTTATTTTCCAAACCATTTTCTTTAATTAGATCTTGAAGAACTTTTTTATATTCACCATCTCCGATTATATCAAAACGCCAGTTTTTATCGATATTTAAACCACCCAAAGACTTAATTAGCCTATCATACCCCTTTTCATAAGAGAGCCTACCAACGGCAACAAAATTTATTTTATCTGATGTTTTTTCTATTTTTTCAGGAAGTTTGGCATATATGCGCCTAGTATCTACGGGATTAAATAAAATCTTATGATTATCTGTCTTAATTTTTATAACTTTTTCAAAATCATCAATCATTTGTGAACAATTACTAATAACCACATCAGCCTTAGGATATAGTAATTTATATACAAAAATACATAACCTGCCTTTAAATCCATATTTTGAGATTAAAACAGATGGCAACGCCGCCTCTCTTACAATTACTTTAATTTTAGGAAAAAAGATTTTTGCCAATAGAGCCAAAGCATTTGAATGTACCATAGTTGTAAAAATAATATCTGGCTTTTCTTTTTTTATGAATTTTAGAAAAGCAACTATACTGGTTTTAATTGTTCTATTTCCAAAAGAATGAAATGGAATATCTTTGTTTATCCACTCTTTGACCGGACCATTATCCTTTAAGGCCAGAAATTCTGGTGAAAATTTTTGTCGATCTATATTATTAAGCAAGGTTACTAAAATCCTCTCAGCCCCCCCTGCTTCTAGTGTAGGAAGCATAAAAAGGACTTTTGGCTTTTTAAATCTATCTACCATTTTTATAACTTTACAATTTTAATTTTTTGAATTTAAAAACCATGATTGAGCCATCAATATAGACCATATAACATGGTGGTTATCTTTATATCCGCAAATAAACTCATTCCAACATTTTTCTTTATAGCTCTTTTCATATAATGGGGTATCAATATATAATATATCATGTGCCCATTCCTTTAAATCCGCCTTTAGCCAACTTGCTATTGGTGGGGTAAATCCCTGTTTTGGTCTGTCGATAATTTCTGAAGGAACATATTTACAAAGCAAATCATATAAATGTTTCTTGCCTTTACCTTTACATGCAAAAATTTTACTCTCTATAGGTAGTTGCCATGCAAATTCTATTACATCTTTGTCAAGTAAGGGACTTCTGACCTCTAAAGATGAAAACATAGAAGCCCTATCAACCTTTACCAATATATCATCGGGCAAATAAAGATTACTATCAATCATCATCATTTTTTCAAAATCATCTAAATCGTCTAAATCTCCAATATATAAGTCATTAAAAAAATCTAATTCAGGATTGATACTTAATGCCCGTAATTGCGCTTTTTCTATATTCTTTTGCGTCAAAAAACCTGCAATAGAATATATACGCTTTCCATTGATGCCTAATTTATTATAAGATTTTTGACTAGCTAATAATAATAATGCACAAACCGCCTTGCGTAGGGATAAAGGCATTATATTGCCATAATCCAATAGTTTTTTAAGCATAAAATAGCGCTTATACCCGCAAAATACCTCATCACCACCATCACCACTAAGGGCTACGGTTGTGGCCGTTTTTGCTTGCTGACAAATTATTGCTGTTGGTATTTGTGAATAATCTGCAAATGGTTCATCATAAATTTTATGCAAATCTGGAATTATTTCTTTAGTATCACTTGGGTCTAACATATATGTTGTATGGTTAGTACCTAAATATTTTGCAACTTTCGCGGCATGACTAGATTCATCAAATTCATTATTTGAAAATCCTATACTATATGTATTGATCGCATTATTTGAATTTTCTTGCATCAACGCACATATAAGTGAGGAATCTATCCCCCCTGATAAGAATGCTCCTATAGGGGCATCTGAAATCATTCTTTTAGATACTGCCTCTTTAAGGATAGAAAGGAGCTCCCTTTCCTGATATTCTTTACTAACTTTGCTAAGTTGATTATCTCTTTTGGAAAATTTCCAATATTTCTTTGCTTTTTCTATTAAGTTATTAGAATTTCCGACTAATATGTCGTTTTTTTCTAATATTACATAGCTAGATGGTGGCAATTTGTAAATATCAGAATATATAGAATATGGCGAAGGTATAAATCCGAAATAATTATATAAGTTTAATGCTTTGGTGCTAATTTCAAGATTATTGTTAGATATATCCCTAATCGCTTTTAATTCAGAAGCAAAAACAATCTTATCCTTAATAATACCGAAATAAAGGGGTTTTTTTCCAACATGATCCCTTATTAGATAAATTTTTTCTTCCCTATTATCCCATAAAGCGATTGCAAACATTCCTTTTATAAGGTTCAAAGTTTTTTCAAAACCTATCCTAGCAAAGCTCTCTAATAATATTTCTGTATCACTGTGACCTTTAAATGATATTTGGGAATCAATTTTTTTAAGCTCTGCTCTTATATTATCAAAATTATAAATCTCGCCATTAAAAACCATAATATATCGCCCACATTGCGATATCATTGGTTGAGAACCAGCATCTGATAGGTCAAGAATAGACAAGCGCCTATGACCTAGATATATCCCTTTTTTGCTATCACACCAATAGCCACTAGAATCAGGGCCGCGATGAAACATTGTATCGGTCATATTTTTCAAAAGCTCTAAGCCCTTTTGTGGCACTATGCTACGATCAATCGTATAATATCCGGCAATGCCACACATTATATGTTCTCTCCTTCATATGGGGGAATAAAACTCAATTTAAAAGACCATAAATGGCGGTGGGTTATATTATAAAAAATAACAAGTCATGGAGTTTTTCCTAACCTTTTTAATCATAACCCTTTACTATCCATATTATTACAGTAGCTATAAATATTTATACAGCACATTATCAGGCATTTTTTCCTTACGCCATAGAGCTTTAATATCATAAATAATTGCCTTTGAATTATCATCATAGGCCAGTAATTGAGCAATATTACCAACACCCATATCCTTGTAAGTTTGATGTGCAACGGCTAAAACTATGCAATCATAGCCCCCCTTACTTGGTATAGAAGATAACAGATCAAGCCCGTAAAACTCTTTAACATCATCGACAACCGCATGTGGGTCATGAATATCAACCTCATGCCCAAACTCTTTTAATGAATTTACAAGATCAATGACCTTGGTATTGCGGATATCGTTTATATTTTCCTTAAAGGTAAAGCCCAAAACCAAAATCTTTGCCTTGGCGTTACTGACCTTTTTCGCGCGGTTGATATATCTATCAACCCTGCCTGCGATATATTCGCCCATATTATCATTGAGCTTGCGCCCAGCTAGGATAAGCTCTGACTTATGCCCAACCTTAGTTGCCGTTTCTGCTAAATAATATGGATCAACACCTATGCAATGACCACCAACTAAACCGGGGCTAAAACTTAGGAAATTCCATTTTGTGCCTGCCGCCTCTAGCACATCATAGGCCGAAACACCCACCTTATTGAGCAGCATGGTAATCTCATTAACAAAGGCAATATTTATATCACGCTGTGCATTTTCTATGGCTTTTGCCGCCTCAGCGGTTTTTATATCCTTTGCCTTGAATATACGCCCGCCATTCATAGAACCATAAATCTTAGTCAATAAATCAGCAACATCATCATTTTGAGCGGCAATAATTTTGGTAATATTCTCAACTGTATGCTCTGTATCACCGGGGTTTATACGTTCTGGTGAATAGCCTAAGAAGAAATCTACCCCTGATTTAAATCCACTACCCCGCTCTAGGATATCTCCGCATATTTCTTCGGTAACTCCAGGATATACTGTGCTTTCATAAACAATAATATCCCCCTTTTTTAAAATATCCGCAATCATTTTTGTTGCAGCGCTCAGCGCCCCAAGATCGGGTTTGTTATTTTCATCAATAGGGGTCGGAACGGTAACAATATAGATATTGCTGCCCTTTATATCATCAATATTATCAGTAAAATTACAGCTCGAAGTCCTAATTTGCGCTTGAGGAACCTCTCTATTAGAGTCCCAGCCTTTGGATAATTCACTTACTCGTTTGTGATTAATATCAAAACCTTTTACGGGGAAATACTTTGCCAAGGCAATGGCGAGAGGCATTCCAACATAACCCAGACCAACTACCGTAATGTCATAATTTTCAAGATCTAAATTCATGCTTTTAGACTTATATAATGTTTCCGCTTGGGGCAAGGGGTAATTACCCAAATAACGTAATTTAAAACAAGTTTTTCTAGCCTGCCAAACTTCTTAGAACATAGTGCAAGATACCACCATTACGGTAGTATTCCAACTCATCTAATGTATCAATGCGACATAATAAATCTATTTCATGCTCTGATCCATCATTATATCTGATTTTTAATGTTACAATCTTGGCAGGTGAAAGCCCTTCGGATATTCCCTTAATAGAAAACCTTTCATCACCGCGCAAGTTAAGGCTTTTGCGCCCTTGGCCTTCTTTAAATTGTAACGGTAATACCCCCATTCCAATAAGGTTAGAGCGGTGAATACGCTCAAAACTCTCGGCTATAACTGCCTTAACGCCCAACAGGCGCGTTCCTTTTGCCGCCCAGTCACGGCTTGAGCCTGTGCCATATTCCTTACCAGCAATAACCACTAAAGGATACCCTTGTGCCTGATAGCGCACTGCTGCTTCATAAATGCTCATTTGCTCACCACTTGGAATATATCTGGTATAGCCGCCCTCAACATTATCTAACATTTCATTGCGGATACGGATATTTGCAAAGGTTCCTCTTGTCATAACCTGATCATTACCACGGCGTGACCCGTAAGAGTTAAAATCTCGCGGATCAACACCATGCTCTAGCAAATATGAACCAGCAGGCGAATCCGCCTTAATCGCACCAGCAGGCGATATATGATCGGTCGTTACCGAATCCCCCAAAAGTGCAAGAGCATAAGCATCTTCAATATCGCTCAGCTCGCTTATATCTTTGCTTATAGATGTAAAAAATGGCGGGTTGCGAACATAGGTAGAGTCTTCCTGCCAATCATAAGTCAGCCCCGATTGATCACCGCCTATTTCCTGCCATTCTTGCGTACCTTTAAACACATTAGCGTAACGCTCGGCAAACATTTCAGGGGTTAGACACTGCGCCACTGTTTGCGCAACTTCGGCGTTACTTGGCCATATATCTTTAAGATAGACATCATTGCCGTTACTATCTTGCCCTAAAGGCTCATTAAGCAAATCAACGCGCATTGAACCCGCTAGAGCGTAAGCTACTACCAGTGGAGGCGAAGCAAGATAATTTGACTTAATTTGCGGGGAAATACGCCCCTCAAAATTACGATTTCCTGATAAAACGGCCGCGACGTTAAGATCACCTTCATCTACTGCCGCTCCTACTGGCTCTAATAAAGGCCCTGAATTACCGATACAAGTAGTACAGCCATAGCCCACAGTATTAAAACCCAGCGCATCAAGATCATCTTGCAGACCTGCTTTATTCAAATATTCGCTAACCACCTGTGATCCAGGGGCTAGAGAGGTTTTAACCCATGGTTTGACTTTCATACCAAGTGCGTGGGCCTTGCGCGCTACTAAGCCCGCTGCCACCATGACCGATGGGTTAGAAGTATTAGTACAGCTTGTAATTGCGGCAATTACAACATCGCCATTATCTATAGTGAAATCCTGCCCCTTTGCCGGTATTGATTTATGCTCTGGCACAAGCTGCTCAAACGCCTTTGACGCAGCAGATAAAGCAATTCGATCCTGCGGGCGCTTTGGCCCTGAAATTGCGGGCTCAACATCGCCTAAATCAAGCGTCATAGTGGTTGTAAATTCAGGATCAGGAGTGCTGGCATCACGCCACATCCCTTGCACCTTGGCATATTCTTCAACCACCTTTACGCGGTGGGGGTCACGCCCTGTAAAACGCAGATAATTAAGCGTTTCCTCATCAATTGGGAAAAATCCACAAGTTGCGCCATATTCTGGCGCCATATTGGCAATAGTTGCCTGATCGGCCAATGATAGATGGTCAAGCCCATCACCATAAAACTCAACAAATTTACCAACTACGCCAAGAGTGCGCAACATTTCAACAACGCGCAACACAAGATCAGTTGCGGTTGTACCTTCTTTCATTTGCCCTGTTAGCTTAAAGCCTACAACTTCGGGGATAAGCATTGATACGGGTTGTCCTAACATGGCGGCCTCTGCCTCAATACCACCAACACCCCAGCCAAGCACAGCCAGACCATTAACCATAGTTGTATGCGAATCTGTACCTACAAGGGTATCAGGATAGATAATATTTCTATCTGGATTTGCATCATCTTTATCAAGCCAGACGCTTTGCGCCAAATATTCAAGATTAACCTGATGGCAAATCCCTGTCCCAGGTGGAACAACGCGGAAATTATCAAATGCGCCCTGCCCCCATTTTAAAAACTCATAACGCTCTGCATTACGTTCAAACTCACGCTTAACATTATGTTTAAAAGCCAAAGGCGTTCCAGATTCATCAACCATAACCGAATGATCAATAACCAAATCAACAGGAACAAGTGGATTGATCTTATCTGCCGATTGGCTTAAGGAAATAACAGCTTCTCTCATTGCTGCTAGATCTACTACCGCCGGCACACCTGTAAAATCCTGCATAAGAACGCGCGCAGGTCGGTAAGCTATCTCGTGATTTGACTTTTTTTCCTTAAGCCAATCAGCGAGCGCCTTAATATCACTAGTCGTAACACTGCGCCCATCTTCATTTCTAAGCAAATTCTCTAGCAATACTTTTAACGTATAAGGAAGCCTTGAAATATCACCGATTTTTTCTTCTGCCGCCTTAAGCGAGAAATAATCATACTCCTTGCCCTCTACGCTAAGAGTTTTACGGGTATTTAAGGAATCTGTTCCTGTACGTGCCATGGGATAAGCCTCATTTTATAATATGAATATATTGAACTAACAGCTTAGCGCGCAGCCAAACCAAAAAGATTGTATATCAATAATATTAAGATAGTAATAGGGAATTTACCCTAATTACCCTAATTACCCTAATAAGTATTTTTGTATGCAGCTAAAATCTTAATTACAACCTTAGTAAAACAGCCTTATACAAGATAATTTAAGGAATAAAAGCGATCATAAACGATAAAAACGATAAAAAAACAACCATATAAGTGTTTTACAAATGTTTTCAACACTAAAAAATCATTTAATAACAATATGATAGCAAAATATCAGTAAAATGGCATGTTATTTCCTTTTTTCTGCCATATTTAAGGATAATAATTACAAATAGATGATTTGAGAACCTTTAACTTTAAGAGGTTGATTTAAAAAAGATTTCAAGCTCCTCCTTCTCAAAAAGTCGATTCGCTTACTTACTTTAATTTTAATTGGCCGCTGCCCTTATCAAGCAGCGGTTTTTTATTTTTTTATTTGCACTAGATCAAAAACCCATCAATTATTTACATGTAATATTTACAAAGGTAGAGTGCCCTAATATTTTAAAAATAATTCAGGCTTAAATAAAGACATGACCAAGAAATATAAACGAACCTCAGTTGTTCAAGCATCTATAAGCACTGATAAGGCGCATAAGGCGGTAATAGCGCCGATATATTTATCTTCTACCTTTGAGATAGATGGGCTGGAAAAACATCTGCCATATGAATATTCAAGAACATGTAACCCAACGCGCGATGATCTGGCAAATGCCATTACGCAAATTGAAGGCGGTATTGGCTCTTGCGTAACATCATCGGGTATGGCGGCCTTGACTCTTATTATCCATCTTTTAGATCACGGCGATTTAATAGTTGCGCCTTATGATTGCTATGGCAGGTCTTATCGTATGCTCTGCGCGCTGGCAGAAAAAAAACACTTTAAACTTAAATTCATAGATCAATATGATGAAAAGGAAGTTGAGCGTTTATTCCGCGATCACAGCCCTAAAATGGTCTTAATTGAAAGCCCATCTAACCCAGTAATGCGCATAGCCGATATAAAAATGATAGCCCGCCATGCTAAGACTAAGGGAGCAATTACCGTATGTGATAATACTTTCCTATCGCCAATATTACAAAACCCGCTGGAACTTGGCGCGGATATAGTTTTTCACTCCACTACTAAGTTTTTAAACGGGCATAGCGATGTTGTGGGGGGATGCGTTACTACGAATAATCAAGATATACTTACAACCCTAGAGTTTTGGGCGAATTCTTTGGGGCTTATTGGTGCGCCATTTGATTCATATATGACATTGCGCGGAATGAGAACCCTAGAGCTTAGAGTTAGAAGAGCGCAGGAAAACGCAGAAAAAATTGCGCAAATGCTCTTAGAACACCCAAAAATTGATAATGTTTATTATCCAGGATTACCCTGTCATAAAGGGCATGAAATCGCCACGCGCCAACAACGTGGCTATGGCTCCATGCTTAGCTTTGAGATTAAAGCCGATAAATCTAAACTATCTGCTTTTGTCGATGAGCTTAAAATATTCCGTCTCGCGCAAAGCCTTGGCGGTACGGAAAGCCTTATCAATCACCCCGCAACCATGACCCATGTATCAATGGGAAAGGCAGCTAGAGCCAAGGCAGGCGTTAGTGATCAGCTATTTCGATTATCCGTAGGAATAGAGCATATAGACGATTTAACGCTTGATCTTAATAATGCTCTTAATGTGGTTTAGTAGTATGGTTTAGTAATGTAGTTTAGTGATATAATTATGTATCATGTAATTTAAGGAACTGATACGTGCTGTATGATATTGGGATATTTTGCGTGATTATTGGGGCTGTGATTGGGGTAATATCAATCATGTTTTCCCTGTCTAAAATTCGTACATTAAAGGCCATTGCCTTACTTCTTATATCATCAGGAATATTAGTTAGCTTAGGAACTACTTTTGAAGTTTTGCAACCCCCATCTTCTAAAGAACAAGGAAATAAAGAAAGCCCCGTAAATGAATAGAATAATATTCCTTATACCTATATTTACCTTATTTTTCCTTGGATATCTTCAGGTTAAAACCAATATTGAAAAAAGTACAATACATCTTATATCAACGCCAATCCCCTATTTTGAGGTTGAAGAGCTATCTGTACTTTCCCCTAAAACCAGAAAAATAACTGATAAGAACTTGGTTGAAAACTATATTAAAGATAGTGACGTAATTATGGTTAATATATTTGCAACATGGTGTCCTACTTGCCTAATAGAGCATAAACAGCTCTTAACCTTAGCCCAAAAATATAATATAAAAATTATCGGTATTGGCTATAGGGATACGGCCAAAGACATAATGAAATATGTAACAAAATTTGGAAACCCCTTTGCCCATATTGGCGTTGATGAAGAAGGTTACGCGGTAGCAAGCTGGAAAATATCGGGAACACCAGAGAGCTTTATAATCAACGCAGATGGCAAAATCCGTTATCACTTCAAAGGTCCTATTCGCAAAAAAGACCTAAGGCAGGTGATATTGCCTGTAATAAAACAAATTCGCAAAGATAAAGACCTTGGCAAAGATCAATATGTTTATAAAATTAAAAGGGGTGGTTAGAATATGATTACCCTTATCATTTGTGCGATTATAAGTGGGATAGTTACGTTATATATTATTACACCAATTATGCAAAGCCGCCCTGCTCATGCTTATTTTTTGATGGTTTTTATCCCCGCTATATCTCTTGGAATCCTATATACGCTGCGCCCTTTGGCCTTTGCTGACCTTCCCATATATAAGCAAATAAGCCCTGATATAAAATATGCCAATGAGATGGAGCAATTAAGACAAAAGCTTGATATTGATCCTGAAAATGCTAAGGCTATACTTGATATGGCCGGGGCATATATCTCACGTGAATTATATGATGAGGCGATAAAGCTACTAAAAGATGCCACGGCAGCACGCCCTGAAAATAATGACTTTACCTTGCAGCTTGCAACAGCATATTTTGCAAAGGGTTTAAAACAAGCAGAGGGTAAAAATTACGATATAGCCATAAAAAACCTTTATCGCGCCCTTGCAATTGCACCAGAAAATACGCCATTCATACCCGATATAGAAAACTTCATTGAGGCCTTTGAGAAAAAATCAAAGTCTGAGGATTAGCTATTGATCTTTTTCTTTTTTATTTTCTTTTTCCTCATGCAATTTGCCTGTAACAGTAACAAATATCTGAACTTCGTCACCCATGCGGCGGATACCTACGCGATCTAGCCCATAAAGAAGATTCCAATCAGAGCGTTTAAACGATCCATATGCTGAAAAAGCTACTTTACCATCTTCTATTTTCCTTGCGTAACGATCTGTCATTTTATTTTCAAAAGTAACTTCTAGTTTAACTGGGTGAGTTTCCCCAAGCAAAGTAAGATCCGCAATCATAAAGCCAGTATTCATGCCAGTTCTTTCAATTTTGGTGCTTTTAAGCCTGATTGTAGTGAATTTTTTAATATTTAGGATGTCAACATCTTCTATAACATCTTTTATAATATGATTACCGTGCATTTCTTTATCAAGTGACAGGCTAGAAGTATCAATGGTAACATCAACCCATGAATTTTCAGGCTCAAACTCATCAAAATATATCTGACCATAAAATTCATTAAAACGCCCTTGAATAATATCGGCGGTGCACATCTTTGTAACAAATCGAACCGAAGTTTTATCCTTTTCAATATCATATAGTTTAGCGCCATAAGCATCTTCAAGCTTGCCCGCCATTACTTGCGTAGATATAAGAACAGAAAATAATGCAAATAACATAAAACGATAAAACATCAGCCTACCTTATAGTTAAATAAATAATAGTTAAATAAATACCCGCAGACAAAATAAGATGTAAAAGTAAATCATGGCAAGAAAAAATTAACGCTTATTAAATACAGATTAAATTTAATACATATTAAGAGCTTAAAATCATGTCTCTAGCGCAGTAAAGAGGAATAAAGCTTTTGCTTTTTCTTTTGAAAATTTGGGCATTTACTATCAACTTTATTATATTCCCCTAAAGAATCAACTTCGCGTTGACGCTCTTCTCGCTCTATGCCTAGCTTTTTATATTCAAGCTCTAAAACCTGTTGTACCACTTTTTGCATTTTATATGTTACTTCGTTCATACGCTTTAACTCAAATGGTCCTGCGCTAAATCCCCTTGACCTAAGAGCGTTCATAAGTTTATCTCCCATGATTTTGGAATATTTATTTACAATCTCACGATCAACGCGCACATGCTTAAGCTCATGATCTAAAATTGCCTTACGCATACATTTATCGCGATATAATTCCTTGGCAATTACTATGGTAGGATCAATATTTATATTAACTGTAATCTCATTATACCACGCACAAGCAATACCATAATGCTTATTCTTTATTTGACCAAATTTGATTTTATGACGCAGCTCAATTTGCCCTTTCATAAAACCTTGGGTAATCGTTTGTCCGTGAAATCCATAAGGATCAACCGTATCGGTACTATAATTTTGAATCTGTTTTAGCGATTTGTGATAATCATATTTTACCTTTGCCGTATAAGGGACAATGTTGATTTTCGTCGGCTTTGGCTTTGGACATATTGCCGAGGTTGAAGCCCCTGCTAGTATCAGCAAAGATGAAATAGTTAAAGGATCAATTCCAATCATGTAATTCTTTCTAATAAATCTATAACCATTATAACCTATAATAAGTAAAACTTACCTTAAATTTTAAATTATCAGAGGTAAAAACGAATTAAAAAAATAGGCTATCTAAGTCTTTTACTTTATGAGTAAAACCGATATAACATATCAAAACAACCATAAAAGCAGGTTTATATCATGTTTATGATCGCTATGATTATTAGTTTTGTTGTACAAATTTACGTACTTATCATTATTTTAGAAGTGGCTATGAGCTGGCTTATTGCATTTGACATTGTTAATAAAAATAATGATGCAGCAAAAAACCTTATGACACAGCTTAGCAAAGTTACCGAACCGGCATATAAGCATTTACGCAAATATATCCCACCAATTGGCGGTATTGATTTAAGCCCCCTTATACTTATCTTCGGGGTACAGCTATTAGGTAGCCTTCTAGCTTCATTATTTTACTAAACTTTACTAAAAAATTAGCACAGGCATAAACTCATGACACAAATAATAAATGGCAAAGCAATCGCAGCGCAGCTTAAGGAAAGTGTAAAAAAAGCAGTTGATGAGATGGAGTATAAACCCGCCCTTGCAGTTATTTTAGTTGGTGATGATCCTGCCTCTCATGTATATGTACGCAATAAAATTAAGGCTTGTGAGCATGTAGGAATTCGAAGCATTGAAAAACGCCTACCCCAAAACACCAATGATGAAGAGGTTGAAGCAATAATAAAAGAGCTTAATGATAATCCTGATATTCATGGAATATTATTACAACTTCCCTTGCCTGAAGGGCTAGATAGCGATTATCTGATACAGCTTATCAGAGCCGATAAAGATGTGGACGGGCTTAATTTACGCAATGTTGGTTCACTCGTAGCGGGCATGGACGGACTTGTCCCTTGCACCCCAGAGGGTAGCTTAATCCTTATACGCTCGGTTATAAATGATCTTAGCGGGCTGCATGCAGTTGTAATTGGGCGCTCTTTATTATTCGGTAAACCCATGGCGCAATTACTGCTAAGGGAAAATTGCACCGTTACCATGGCTCATTCGCGAACTAAAAATCTTGCCGAAATATGCAGGCAAGCCGATATTCTTGTTGTCGCAGTAGGACGTGAAAAAATGGTAAAAGCCGATTGGATTAAAAAAGGCGCATGTGTAATTGACGTTGGTATTAACCGCATGGAAAACGGAAAATTATGCGGCGATGTCGACTTTGAGATGGCAAAAGAAGTTGCCGGCTATATAACCCCTGTTCCTGGCGGTGTCGGTCCTATGACCATTGCTTGTCTAATGGAAAATACACTAAAAGCAATGAAACAAAGCAATGAAACCTCTTAAAAAGCTTAGAATCAATAAACCATCATAGCAAAGGGAGTATATCTGCGAATATCCTTCAGTTTAGCTTGGCGTTTTGAATAAAGATTAAAGAAGTTAACGCGCTTAGATGGTATAGAAATCTCTATCTCAGGATATTCAACCTTATAAATATCAGGATTTTTCTTAATGGACTCGAGCAATCTTTTATTTGCATCAATCCAAGAACCTAAAATAATCATAAAAGTTTGGGCAGTGAATCTATTTTGTTTAAAAGATGTACGAATTCTCAATTCAATAGAGGTATTTTCCTCAATTATTTTTTCTATTTCAGATATTTCTTTATCCAAATGCTTTTTCCAATATTCGGCAATCACTCCTGCTTTTCTAACATTTACTATCTGGCGCAATAGAAATTCATTATCATTATATATTTGGATATTTCCAACATGAGACATATAACGACGTATTTCATAACCGTAATGGTCTAACTCTGGCTTTATGTCCGTCTTTATTCCATAGACAAGTCGATCTACACGTTCCCCAATACCAGATAATGGTGGATATTTCAAAAATTTTGCCTTAAGTAAATTAGGCTCAACAGGGGGAACATCATCATCATCAATTATAACAGAGGCCGCATCCATAACAGGCATAAAAACCTCCTCATACTCACTAGAGGCATTGAACTTTCCACTAAAAGCCTCTGATATATGTGAGAAATATGAAGCCGTTACCATTAATAATAGTAATATAAAAGATCTGACAAACAATTAAACGCTCCAATATCTTTATTTTTAAGACGTAAATGTTAAACTACTTACAGTTATTTCGCAAGCTACAACAACATAATTTTATTTTATTGTATTTTTTACTGCATTGCATATCATAGAGTAACAAATTACACACCGTTATTATTATTTCTATTTCGGATTTCGGATAAAAAACTAAAATGACATCACAATCCAAACCATTAAGCCCGATATTTAAAATTATAATGCTATCTATCTTAGCTCTGGCAATATGGTATATTTATGATCGTACAGATTTTGTAATGAATGCAAACATTGAACCAGCAGTAATTGTTGGCTGTGATAGTAAAATAACAACTCAATCCCGTGGGTCTAGCAAACACAAAGTCACTGTATATACACCAATAGCCATATCCGAAAATAAAAACAAAGCCATAGGCTCTTTATGGGGGGATAAAGAGCTTTGCCAAAATATAGTTGGCAAAAATACATTTATATTCGTGCATAAAACTGATCCATCAAAAAACCGTATAAACAGCTTTTTACACTTTTGGCTAATGCCATCAATCATATTTTATCTGCTTCTTGTTGGTTTTACCAGCATTGTAAACCAAAGGCTAAATCTAGTTATAACTATAGGATTTATGGCTATTGCTGGATTTTTTGTTAATGAAGAGCTTGACCTATACCCCTTGCCATTTAAATTTAATACATCACAAAATTCTAAGAGCTCAAATGAAGGTAAAAATGGTACAATTGATATTTCTGCACTTTCGCTAAATGCTTGCATTAAAGACTCAATGGCAGAAAAAAAGGTAAAGCAACGCGTTAACCTTACATATTTAATTTGTCAGGATTCAGGGATTTCTGATCTAAGTTCTATTGCTGATTTAGTAAATCTAGAGGAGCTATATTTGCAAGGAAATGAAATTAGCTCGCTTGAAACCATGCCTAAATTTAACAAGCTACGCATAATATCTCTGGCAAATAATAAAGCTCTAACTACATTAAAAGGGATTGAAAAACTCCCCGCACTTAAAGAGTTGCAGGTCAATAAGGCGGCTATTTCTGATCTAAGGGGCGTTGAAACTCTTAAGAATCTTAGAATTGTTGGTCTAATGATGAATAAAATCAATGATATATCGGTATTTAAAGATCTTAATAATATAGAAGAAATTACGCTTAGCTATAATAATATCTCTGATCTTTCTGCCTTTGCCAATAAGCCAAATTTGGTGAATTTTACTATTTATTCAAATGATATTACGGATATAAGCCCACTCTATGGTAATAAAAATATGAAAATTGTTGGGGTAAGAGGCAGGGGAGATATCCCTTGCGAGCAAATATATGAGATCAAAAAACGCCTTAGCCCTGATGCCAAAATTTGGGGACCCAAATCTTGTGATTAGATATTAGATATATTAGATGCACCTAAAATTCTGGTGCATAGGACTCATGACCTTTGAAGATCACCTTAGAAAGTTTGAATTTTACCGCCATTTTATATGGCACATATCTATAGATCTTTTCTATGACAAATTCCAACTTTTAAGGCTTAGGATTCCAGAAAATCACATCACGCGCCAGAGATTTTTTATCATCACTGCGTTTATAGACATAAATGCCAAGTACAGATAAGCCAATGGCCCAAATCGCGCTTAAATTTCCCATCGCCGCCATAACCACGCCTGCTTTATCAGTATCAAAAATAATTACATAGGCAATGCCAAACATCTGCGCGCCCCAAGTAAATGCCATTAAATAACCAAATGTTGGGCGCATACGCCGTACATATTTATCATCAGAAGCCACCTCCGCACGCAATGATTTATTGATTTCTGATAGGTTGATTTGATAATTTTTTAACTCAAGCTCTGCCATTTTTTCAGTATGGCGATTAGCCTCAGCAAGTTGTTCGGGTGAAATCCCGCCATTTTTAATAAGCTCATCAACTTTTGATAAAGCCTTTGACGCGCTTTTAGCCACGGGGTTATCTATGGATTCTAACGTCCCGCCCAAAACCGTGACCAATATAGGTAAACCAATTTTTGATAATAAAGATGATAACATTGTTCTTTCCTCTCTTTACTGGTTTTCAAATTTAATCCACCATTTAATCCACCATTTAATCCACTAAGCGATAAAAAATGTGTGAACCAATAACCGCTATTGGGTCTTTTGCACGCGCCCAATAAGGCTTAATTTCCTTTGCGTGATAATGGGTGCTTCCACGGGTTAAATCTTCTAGCTGCCCTGCCGTTGCGAGCCTTGCTATTTCTACCGCTTTGGCGAAATGCTTATCCTCAATCCCTATATTTTGAAGCTTTTTAAAATTAGGGTCAGAGCGATTCCAGCATGAGAACTGATATGGCTTTTGGCAAACTTGAATAATATTATTACCCCACCAGAATTTACCCTTTTCTTTTGCTATTCTAACGCGGTTAAGCACAACATTAGCAACACCAATCATACCGCGAGCACCCTCGCCGCGCGCTTCTCCCCAAAGGGTGCGCGCCAAAACATCTATGGTAATATCATCGTAAAAATCACTCATAGATTTATCACCGCCTATATTTTTGCGTGATTTAAGGTCATAAAGGTTTGATTTATCTTTCATAATTTTCTCCTACTTTATGATGTTGTTTTAATGATGTTGTTTTATAATTTTTATAATTCAGTGTTAAAATTCTGAACTCTGAACATAAAAAAAAGCCCCACAAAAGCAGGACTGTTTTAATAATTATTACAAAGTAAATATTATCTAGGAAATATCTATTGCTTGTGTAGTTGTATCTTCATTACTTTCATTCATAGCCATAATACCGATATCTTTTTTGCATTTAATTTCCTTTGGCTTATCTGATTTCTCAAAAGGTTTTACCTCTGGAATAGAGCAAGAATAACGATTTATGGAGCCATCATCACTTCCACAGGCAATAATAGCAAAATCAGATGAAACATTAGAATTATTGATAATATATGCCGCGCCTTCTTTTATACACTGCATTTCCGATTGCACTGGAATTTCAGTCTTTGATATATATTTTCTAATAACCGCCGGTGAGAATGAATCTTCCTTACCCAGTGGTTTATCTGAACTATATATAGAAACATAAGCCTTACTAGCGCTTCCTATATTTGTACTGATAAACTCCGTGGCTTGATCCTTATTTTCAGTATTTCCCACATCAACAATATCGCTACTATCTATTGAGACACCAACAGCTGCATCTACACTCAAAGCGGAACTAACAATAAACGAAGCCAATAACGCTCCTGAATAACGACTAGGCATAAATCAATCACCCAATTATCTCTTATATCTGATCATAATCTATAAGAATTTATATTGTCAATTTTCATATAAAATCATTTATGCTTATAACCTACTTTTTTAAAGATTTACCTTGCAAACCAGCGGTTTTCAAAGCCGTAGCGTCAAGTTTTGCCTCTATACGCAAAAGATGCTCTACAAGCCTTGCTTCTAGTAATCTTAGATCATTTTGTGAGGCATAGTTTTTTGCTACCTCCAGCTTAAAGCCATGTAAAGCCTCACGGAGCTGATCACAACGCCGATCTAAAGTTATATGCACATCATCAATCGCCTTGCTTGTTTCCCCGCGCAAACGCCATATCATAAGCAATAAACCCGCCATCGCTGGTAAATCCACCACCGTAATCCACCAGATCAGGTCTTTTGATATTTCTGTCATTATATTTTCTCCAATTATATTTAGGAACAAAAAAAGCCCGCATATGGCGGACTTATTTATAGTCTAGTAATCTCTTGATCTAGTAACCTTTAAAGTTAAAAAAGTCATATTTAGCAAAAACTATCAAACATCAAAGTCACTTTTAGCGGTATGGGATTGTGCGCCTTGTTGCCAATTATATATATTTGCGCTTGTGTATTTGCGCTCTAAACGATCGGGTTGCTGTGATAATGCCCCTGCAACTGCATCTAGCCCATCATCGGCCGCGCCTTTCACAGATGGTCGCCATTCGCGCATTTCCATCATAAAGGGGGTATTTAGAACCGCCCTATTAACATATAGCCTCTTTGCCGCCATAATCGCATCAAACCCTTCGATAATTCGTACCGCTTTAGGTTTAGTAGAGTTTTGCTCCATCACCCTTGTTTGTGCATTTATATTTGCTAATTTATTACGCAATATATTGGGCAAAAACCGCCCTATACCATTAGTTTCAACCGATATACATGGCAAGTACAGCTCTTTGGCAAGCTCTGCAACTATAATTGCTTGTTGGGTTGCTTCATCAATTTTATCATGTTCATTTACACAAATATATTCAAGATGATGCAAAAAATAATCCCCGCCTTCATTGGCAAATATAACCGCTAGAACGCTGCTATCGCCTTTTGCAGAGCCAAAAGCAGGATCCCACCAGCAAGATGCGCTAATCATTTTATGATGCCCTATGAATAAGCTTCCCAATATTGGATCATATTCCAGCATATCATCATAAATTTGCAGTAAATCGGGATTAAGCCGCCCTTGCATGATATTTACAGGCTTTAGCATCATCTGGCTTTCAAACTTATTTGGTCCTGAATTTTTTTTTATTTGCTCTATATCATCATTGCTATAGCGCTCTTTCCACGCAATCTCGTTATTTTCATCAATTATCGGCAGGGATAAGCGTTTAAAACCATCAAGAAATGGGAACTCCTCACCAATTTCACTGCGTGGCACATCGGCATAAATAGAGTAATAATCGTGGGGCGTACCTACATAAAGCTGCGTTCCTCCTGAAACCAGAACATAAGAAATCTCTAATAAGCGCTCGCGCAAATCTTCACGCTTTGTCGCGCTATCACAAGTATTGGGGACTTCAACATCATCACAAATCACAATATCAGCGCGGCTTCCTGTAATATTGGATCCGACCCCCTTTGCCATCATAGAAGGATCGCGCAGCTCTAACTCTCTATTTACTGTAAAGCGATCTGATGCCCATTGGTCTATAGCTTTGGGTTTAAGATGCGTGGTTAAGGGATGGCGCTCTATTATACGCTTTACATTCCTTACCATCTTTTTTGCAAGCGTAAAATCCGCTGCTAATACCAAAATACGGATATTAGGATTTTGGTAAATTAACCACGCTGCAAACAACCCAACAATTGTGCTTTTACCCGCTGATCTAAAAGCCATAAGCAACAAGCGTTTGTCACCATTTGCCCATGATTTTTCCAGCCAATGCGCCATTTTCAAATGTATATGTGGCGTTTTGCGCTCTTGTTGCTGATTCCATAGCACAGCAAAAAGTTTAAACTGTGCGCCTTCAATCGCATAATTCGACATAATTTACCTCATTTTATTTTTATTTGATTATTTGTCAGCCAGTTCCTTTTGAGCATTTAGAAGCAATTTACTTATATTTTTTTGTTCTTGACTGCTTATATCCTCTATATGATTTTTATTCTGCAAATCCACAGATTTAGCTAGCTTTAGCAGCAATTCTATATGCAAGATTGCCGCCTTACAGGCATCATGATGTTTTTTAAAGCTTGGCGCGTCCTCACCTTCTAATTTAGAGGCAAATTCACAATATGACGCAAAAGCAATTTCTAGTGCAGATGGTAAAAATTCTAAGATTTGATTATATGTATAATCTCCTAAATTCTTTATATCGGGCATTTATGAAACTCCTACTAAAAAACAATGGGGGAATGAAAAAACAAAAAAGGCTTACCAAATTGGCAAGCCTTGCTAAATTTATATATTTGTATCAAATGGTTATGAATCTAAATGTAAGCTTTCTATTACTGCATTTGCGTCTTTTATTTCCTGATAATTACCGCATAAATAATTAACATTATTATCCCTGCTTTGTTCATCAGGAAAAGCAAAAAACGTAAATTTACTTTCAGGAAAATCTTTCAATAATTCCTTAACCTCGCGACCATCTTCACTAATCATCATTTCAAATAATGCAAACCGCTCATAAGTATCACAAGATGATATTGATAGTCGCGCCATTTCATTATTGCGAACATAATCCCCTATAATGGCAACAAAATTTTCCGCTGATATTCCATTATCTTTAATATCTTTTCTTGGTTTATATTGCCCAAAATGCTCTAGCCCAGAATATCTAACAAATATATTGGCGCGCTCTTGCAAAGAAAAGTCATGCTCTAAAATTGCAAAATTCATAATTGCACAATAATATTTATGTTTTTGTGGCTCTTTTTGCGCTTCTACATAAGGAGCCGCTGCGTCAAATGCCTCTAGGCTAATTCCGTCTTCTTCCAAAGAAAAAGAGGCACTAATGGTTTCCTTGTAATCATCATCATTCATGCTGTATATAGTACCTTAAAATACAAATATAATTCAATGATTTAATTTTTATTACAATAAATCGGTAATATCGTTGCCTATTGCCGATAAATTACGCAAGTTATTTTTCTGCTCTAATTGGGTACGTTGTAAAATATTGAGAGATGCTCTTTGAGATAGATTTTGATCTATAGAATTTAGGCGCAAATTATCCAGATCCTCTCGCTGCGCTTTTTCCTCATCGCTTTGCTCAAACAGCCCTAGCAATACTGCTTGTGATGAACCAACGCCAGATCCAACTCCTTGCGCTGCAAAATTAGCGCGTTGACGTGATACTGCGCGGCGTAATGCCCTTTTGCGCTTTTCTTCAATTTGGCGCGCATCTATGGCAATACGTTCTCGGCTTTGCTGTGCATTTTGTTCTGCGATTTTCTGGTTCAGATCTTGACGCTGGCGTAATTGTTTAAGTGATTGATCTTGTTTTTTTCTGCGTGAAAACTCAGATACAGCCAGACCAACCCCCTGACTTACCAATGCTGATGTTAATATAGGCGTAATTGCTGCCATGATATTTTCTCCTGTTTAATCATTAACTTTAATTTCTGTTGCCACTGATAATAATGTAAAAGCCAGCGGCAATTCCTGCTCTATACGCCAAAGCGCAGAGCTCCCCTCTTTTTGCCAACCAATGGCACGTACACGTACATCACCACTTATCAACGGGTTTGGTTGGTCTGAAATTATATTATTATCAAAATCTTTAAGCGGAATATCCTTTAATCCCCTGCCAACATCAACCCTAAGGGCTGCGCTTTCTTTTAGGCGAAATATTGCCTCAATAAGGCGTATTTTTCGCCCTGCGCCAATGCGCCCAACCTCATTGGGGGGAAGTGGCTCTATTACATGAGTATAAGAAAGCCCAATTTGCACCGATGATACAGCTTCACTTAAGGTCACTGACCCGTTTTGCACCACTTGATTTTGCATCACTGCTCCATCGGCAATAATGGAAACACTTTGCCCTTCTAGATGATCTAGCCCCGACCATGTAGTTGCAGGAGAGCCCACCTGACCCGATAATGCGCTATCTAAATAAAAGGCGCTATCAAGCTGTTCAATCAAATAATTGCTATCACGCTCTATTAGCATATAAACATCATCTCCAACAACGGCTACGGATTTTACCAATCCGTTTGTTTCGTGGCTTGTCCATGCGGATACTTTTTCAGCTCTAAAAACAGTAAGAGTGGCAAATTTACCATCTTCACGCACTACAAATAACAATCGGTTCTTGGCATCATAATCCTGATCTATTGGCACTCCTACAATATCACGGGATAGCAACGCTAGATCGGTGGAGGCATAGGCCGCTTCTAAATCTGTATATAAAAATTCGTAAATCTCATTTCCACTTCGCGCACAATATAAAGTTGCCCCATCAACATTAAGCGGAGGTATATAGCGATCAATACGTGATCCTATGCGAGTTTGCCGTCTGATCTGAACCTGAGAGGGAGTAAGAGGCTCGCCCGTTACCATCCATTCTGCGCCACTGGTAAAAACCTGCAAATGACGCGATGAAAATACCCCGCGCACTGCATTAACCTGATCGGAAAGTATAGAAAATTCTATGGCCTCATCATCAAGCCCAGTTCCTAAATCAAAATTAAATAAATCCCCTGATTTTGAAAACCATAAGCGATTTGGCAAGTCACGACTGCCGCCAATTACCAGCCTGTCTTGATGAAAAGCCACGGTTGAAGGATAACCGCGTACAGGTGAGAATGCCTGCTCAAGCCAATCTATGCTTGGTTTTGTATCAGGAAGATATAAAATTTGCTCGCTGCCTGTGATATTGGGATCATAATCTGGATTAATCTTAGGAATAACATTTGCATTTACCACCGTTGGGGATACAAAATCAGTTACATCAATATCAATTCCGCGCAAGCGCAAGCGCGTTCCTTCATGCCCTGCTTCAAACACATCAGATGATGCGGTTATAGTTATTGCTCCTTGAGTTTCGCTAGGTCTAAGAGTTACTGCGCTATCGGCGAATTTAAAAAAGGGCTGGAATATTATATCATCTTGCGTGAAATATTCCCAATCACTTAAAACCCATATCCCCCCTAGCGAGCGCACAAGCTTTTTTGGCGGCGTTTCAGGGTGAACAAGCAACAACGTATCTGCGCTTTGTGTCCATGCTATTTGATCTATCTGTCCTGCATTCCAAGGCGTTGTGATAGTTGTTTCTTTTACCCCGCTGGAATATATATCAATCTGCCCATCAGTTATGACAAGCAGCGCGGTTTGCTCTGAATTAAATTCAAAAGCTATCAACTTTCCTAAGCCTGGTGCATTATCAATATATCTCATGCCAAAACGTCTTTTTACCCCACCAGTAGGATTTATAAATACATTTTTGAGCATAAGTGCGCCATTATCATAGGCACGTAAATCCCCGCGCCCAAGCAGATCACGGCTTACCTGCCCCGCTGTGAAGGTGGTTTTTATATCTCTAATTCTTGTCATGATATTTCCTTATATTTTTTATTTAAGGCAAATAAAGCACAAAAAAACCCACACAAAATGCGGGTCTTCGTATCAACATTTATTATTTAATTTAATTTAATTTAATTTATTCGCTTAACTTTTAAATCTTGTATCTACAATATATATTTACACATCAATATACTACATATAGCAGATCTTATACTGGGGCAAAATCCTCACCATAATCATATACGGCTTCTAGAACTTCCTCTTGTGGGTTTACCTCAAGGAATGCAGCGACTTCCTGCGCGGCATCTGCTATTTTATCCAATAACTCTTTGAGCAGGTAAGTTCCATCAACTATCAAATCATCAACTGAATCAGCATCGCCAGCTATGGGATTTTGACCTTCTAACACCTCAAAACTAGCAGCATCAGCACCAATAACATCGCTCTTAACATCACTAATATCTGCTTCTTGCACTACGACGGCATCACCCTCATAAGAAGGAATATCCCCGTAAGCTTCCATATCCCACTCATCACCCAGAGCGCCTATATCATTCATACCCATGACTATTATCCTTATATTTCCCAAATGTGGAACTATTATATACCATTAAAAAGATGAACGTCAAGAAAAGCTCTAATCACGCACTTGAATAAGGGTGAAGTCCTCTATATGTGAAGGCGTATCTTGTTGTGCATCTATTTGACGAGCAAGCCCAAATTCGCGCTCAGCAAGCCTTACCATGGTTTCATAGCGTGAGGTATTCTCCGTTACAGGAATTGTAAATTCTGCGGCTAATCTTGTTATAAGGGCAGAATCAAAATATGGCGGGAATGCCGATTCATCGGGGCGGAAAATATAGCTGAGCACTACTTCTGATGCATTACTGTGAAGTGCACCCGCAGCAATACGATAATTAAGACCGCGCCCGCGTGCTCCGCTCCCTGCGCTTAATGCTCTTAGGAAATCATCTGGCAACTGATAGGCATAATTATAATCGACTAATGGTGCATTTGCCAGCCTGTCTAGCTCAACTTGTTCGCTAGCAAAGCTCCACCCATAGGCAGAAAGTAACGCGTCTTTTACTTGTGGATATAGAGCACCTGCTATCTCGCTTTCGGCTGTGCCATCGTCAAAACTAGTAATTGGCGCAGCTCCAATTTTTATTAACGCTTTAGCGCATAAATCAATATCTGATAATGCCATTTTTAACTCTCCTTAAAATATTTATATTTAAAAAAAACCCGACCATAAAAAAAAGCAGCAGCCACAACCCAATTATATATGAGCTGTGGCTGCGCCTATCCGATGAAAATAAAAGCAGCAAAAAGACAAGCGCGTAAAGTTAAGGGAAGGAACATGCGCTTAACTTGATAAGCCTTTATACAGCACTCACTCTGGAGGCAAAGGAATGAACAAAACTACTCCATTTTATTTTTGAAAAAACGGATTTTTACACATAGATAAATATAAAGGTAAATATAAATCATTATGTATAAACCGTGACAGTGATGCTGCCGCTGCTATTACCTGTGACTATATAAAATTTCGTCAAGGGACTACCATCGGTATCGATATTGGCAATAATCAAATCATTAACATTAAGCATAGAAGCCGCGGGGTTAAAATAATCTGCTGTTTCTATGGTGTTATCTGTGCTTGTATAATGCCATAAAGTAAAGTTATTTGCATATGCAAGTACGCTTAAATCAGATGCTATGAAAGCCATGATTTATCTCCTTAAATTTGGGTTTGTTTTAAGTTAACTGTATGAAAATAAAGGCACTTAACTTAATCTGGGGTTTCATCACAGTTAATTACGACTACACCGCTCTCATCAATTAGACCAGCACCTTGGCTCATCATGTTATTAACAAAATGAGATGCCCTATCGCCATGCCATGAAATATCGGTTTGCACTTCACTTGCCGCGGCGTGACCAATGGCTGTTTTATGATAATAAAAGCAAGAGCGAATATCATTTGCATCAATTGGCAAGCCTGAATGAGGAACAAAAATTGTCCCTAGGAACATCTTGGCTTGAGTAATTCCCGCAAATGGCAAGTTATCCGCACCAATATAATCGGCATTAACAAACTCATCTATTGAGAGCATATCACTCCATTGTTTCCAGCCAACAACGCAAAAACGCATATTATCATCTGGAACATCATTTTCGCCAAAAGTTTCAAATGCGCTTAGGATTTTATCCTTGGTCATACCAATATTACCATCAGCAATAACTTGAGAGTTTGCCCCTGATAAAGCATTTATAATCAGCTCATCAGTTTTACGACCCAAAGCATTAGCACCAGCATTTGCAATTACCTGACGTTCATCAATATTGATTTTCAGCTCATCAAGGCGATCAATCCAATCCCCTGCATAATAATCGCTTAATACAACTTCAATACTTGTATGATCTAAATTCATCACTGGAACCATGCTATTAGTTGATTTCGTGCTTGCCGTTCCTTTTCCAACCTTTTGAAAAACCGCAGCAGAACCACTGACATTTGATATTGTTCGAACAGTGTTTCTAAGTTTTGATCCCTGACGTTGGTAGGCCTCATGAACTTCGCGTTCAAATTGCTTTATAAAAGCCTGATCTATCGTAGTAGACATACGTAAACCTCATTTCTTTGTAAAAGTTAAAGTTAAAAGTGAAAGTGAAAGAAATCCGCTTTTGGTTGCCTTGTTAAAAAGACCTAACGTCGGATATGAACAAAGCCCTTACAGGCGCAAAATGATTTTACTTATGCGTTTTCTGTAAAAATAATAACGGTAATCTTAGATGCTTAAATTACTGGCAACAAAAATTCGCAATTATGGCGTTGGTAATACACTAATAGGTTTTTATTCCTATAATGTCAAGTAAAAAATTCATTTCTGTGGGTATTTTTAACAAAAAGTTAACAATGCCTTAATTTCGACAAAAATTTATATTACTTTGTTCTCATAAACGGCTTTATACAAAAGAGAAAATATGTTTGGTAAAATAATATCATCTCCTGGGATTGAGGATAAAAATAACCTCATTCAAAGAAATAGACAGCATGCGAGGCGCTCTGATGATCGCTGCGTAAGCATTATTAACGGCCAGATGCACCCTGTTGAGAATTGGAGCAATGGTGGAATGCTTATCGCCACTGATGAGCGTCTATTTGCCATCGATCAAGAATGTAACTTTACCTTGAAATTCAAGCTCTGTGATGAGATTATGGAAATTGACCATAAAGCTAAAGTTGTACGTAAAGTTCCAGGAAAGGTTGCTTTGGAATATTTACCCTTGTCAAAAAGTGTTCAAGCAAAATTCCAAAAAGTAGTCGATGACTACGTCGCACAGCGCTTTGCCAAGTCACAATCATAAATTTTATATATACTATTATTATGCCTTTTAAATTATGCCCACTAAAAAGCAGGCATAATATTTTGTGTTAGTCATAATTAATATATAAAAATTTTATTTACCATATATGTTTTGAAAACCCTGCGTGACCTTGGCAATAAAGGCCGGATCTTTGTCGCGCCAATATCTAGGATCGCGCATCATAGAGGATAACTCTTTCTCTCCTAGCCCCCCTTCTATGGCGGAATTATTGCGGTTTAATTTTGGCTCTACACCTTTCATCATGCGATATAAAGCAAGCACACCTTCATAAGAGCTTGAAAGATTATCCAAAACATCTGCGGGCAAGCTTTTTTGCCCAAACGCTAAAAGCTGGCGCGATATTTCTTTCCATTGCTGCGCTCCACCAAAATGATTGATAAGCTTTTCCACTTCTCTATCTGCATTATAATCTGTGGCTATATCATGAATCATTGGAATCATTTTTTCTGCGGCAAGATCATAAACAGTTTGAGCTTGCTCTTGCGTAAAGCCCATATCATGAAGGCGTTTATTTACCTGCTCGTCTGGTTTGAACAAACCATGATCACAAATAATGCAGTAATCCTCATGGGATTTTGGTGGCTTTGGCATTTGTGATAATCTTCGCTCTAGCTCTTTATATGACTTTACCATCATATCAAGCCTTAATTCACCGGTTTTAGAATCTTTGAATTTTTCTGGTATATCAGCGCTCAAAAGATTTTCATCTTTTTGGTCATTTAAATTATCGCTCATATTGGATACTCCTTTTGGTTGTGATTATTGGTTGTGATTATTGATTTGATATAGTTTCTTCGGTAATGGTCTTAACCTTATCTAAATCAAGAATAGTTTCGCTGCGGATAAGATCACTAGGCACTGCCATTGCTTCACCTAAAAAGCGCGCAGTTTCAGGAAGATTTATAGATAAAGATGCCTCTGAACCCATGGCCATAACTGATGAAATCCAACTTAGGGTATTTTGTACATTGCGCTGTCCTTGCGCTCTAGCAAGTGGAGAGCGATAATCAACTATCACCATACGCCCATCAAGCAAAATATCAGGAACTTCACCACGCCTGCGTAAAATCGAAAATGCGCGCTTAATAAGGGGGTTTAAAAGCTCTACTTGCAAGCGCCCATAAGTTGCACCTAATATAAGTGACATCTCTGCTGAGCGTTCGATAACTTCTGTAGCGCTCATTTTACCTGCATTGGCTACGGGTAATAATTTATCTGCTAGCAGTGCATGACGAATCCGACTTTGCAAATTATCAAGAACTAGCTGCGATACATCAAAACGCCCTGGCATTTCTAATGGTTGTAAGCCTTTTGATCCTATAGCTTTTGGGATAATACTCCCTGGTGTTAGCTCTATATTCGCGGGGTTTAAAACCCCATCATCATCGGCCTGCCAAATTCCAGTAACCGCAATAGAGGCATTTTTTAATATAAGCTCTACTACCTTATTTGCAGTTTTAATATCAGGCAAAGCCTTCATAACTGGTGAACGCCCGTAAATTTCTGATGGTGATTTTGACCAGCGAAAATTTATTATTGGTGAGTTTGAAAAACTCCCGCTATGTAGGACTACAGGCTCATTTTCATCATGTATTAAAATTGCATTATAATCATAAGATAATCCCTTAGGTAGCACTGCTTCTAACACATCAAAGCGAGATTGAGGATCTTTAGCAGCTTGTTTTAAAATGCTACTTGGAATTTGTGCAAAAGGATAGCGCGAGCTGAGCTGATCTAAATTCATGGGGTAAATAGTATATGATCCATCAAGATATCCTGATGCGCCCTCCTCTAATATCGTGTTTTTTAGAGCTATAGCGCGGAAATTAAATGCCGAAGACTCACCTACTTCGGATTCTTCAAATGACAAGCTAGCCGTACCGCCAACCACTAAATCAAGATAGCATTGATGAATTTCTACTGCAAAATTAGAGCTATCAAAATGTGCCTGAATGGTTCTTGATACTTGCTCTAATACAGGGGCAAGCGCATCGGCTTCGCTTGGTGATAAATCTGGGCCAGCTTTTAATCCAAACCACTGTGACCAAGCGGGGGTTAAATTCCCCATTAAACTTGCTGCAAGCTGATCAGCAGCATCTAGCGCGGTTGCATCATATATTTTATTCGTGCGCGCCTGACCTATGCCGATATCACCATTAAATCCTCCTCGCTGTGGCAGAGCATAATCATAGCAATCTTCCCATAACTTATTCCATACATCACGGTACTTTTTTGCGCTATTATAACGCTCTAGCAATATTTTTATATCGAGATTTTCATCTTGAGTTTTACTATTTTCTACTATCATTTTTTAAAATCCTTTTTGTTTTTTTATGTTTATTTACCCGCTATTTATTCACCACATATCTATATATCTATTCACCTAAGAGAGTTTTTCTTGCGCTGTTTTTATTGGCTTCTTGTAAAAAGCCACGCAAGCCAGTAGCAATAGTGCCAAAACGGCCGCGACCACGTGATAGCAAGCTTTTTATGCGCTTTTGTGATTGCTCTTCTTGTTTGCGCGCAGCACTATTTTCAAGGGGCTTTTGCTCTTGTATTTTAGCCGTAGAAGCGATTTCACGAGTTTGGATCACTTGAATAGGTTGGCTTTTGGGGGCTTTTGGTGTTGAGATTAAACTTCCCATGACAATTATCCTCTTTTATTTATATTTGCTTGAATTTTTTGCTGTGTTTGTAGATCTAGATATTTGTAAAGCTGCCAAGGCGTGAAAATGTTCCATTTATGAATGCCTAATATGCGCTTACATGCCTCAACGCATGTGAAAATCATGATTGGTGCGCTGCGATTAATGTTGCGGGTTAGGCTTGCGCTTATCACGCTATGACCACGATTTTCTAACCATTTAGGCAAGTCAAAGCCTTTAGGCAAATCATGGGCTATGACCTCCATATAATTTGCCATAGGATCAATACTAATCCAGCTATTACCATCATGGATAATTACAAAGCAATGGCGAAAACCTTTTTTAAAAAATCTTAGCCATGGCAATTGTGTTTGATTAGTAAAAACCAGCCACGCTTTTTGTGAATATATAGCGCCAATATTAACAAATTCAGGGCTTTTAGTCATTGCATTCGCGCCCCGTCATTACCTAAATCTAGATTAGGAAATAATGTTTGTACGCCATAGCCTTCTCCTGCATTAATATATTGAGATAGCCTATCCCTTTTTTGAATTATGCCCTTACGCTCTAACACAGGGCGCATACGCTCTAGAGCATCTTTCCACAAATAATAAGACCTAACTTCTTTTACACGATTTGGATCAGGAGCAAGATGTCTGCGCCCGTAATGTCGCAAAACAAGAAGATGCTCTCTAAGCAATCTGCGCTTGCGATACAAATCATCAAGAATCTTTAAAATATCCACAGGCTCACAAGGGCGAGGAATCAGCCCAGCACCAGATATATAACGCGCTCCGTCATTACGAGCCTGCTGTGCCATTATAAACCAAAACCAAAGATCTTCTATTGTATCAAATGGAATGCCTTCATTTTTATCAGCACCCTTATTTTTCTGCATTTGTTTGTCTTTATTTTTATCCTTCATGCCTTATCGCCTTTCGTTGTTTTTATGATTGAATAGAATATTTATGTGTGTAAAAAGATACATTCGTTCCCTTTATGTTCCTATTTATGGTATAAGGGATATTCAAAGTCAAGAAAAATTTAAGAATAATTTCCTATTTACCTTTTGAGACATAAATGGGATTACTATCCTAAGATAGAAAATTAAATGGATAATCAATATGTTTACACACGCACAAATATGGCAAGGTCTAGATAATTTGGCGAGCGCAAAAGGTTACTCACCTTCGGGATTAGCCAAACAAGCAGGGCTTGATGCAACATCTTTTAACAAAAGCAAGCGCATCAGCCCCGATGGTAAACCGCGATGGCCTTCAACCGAAAGCATTGCCAAAGTTCTAGCCGTTACAGATTCTACAATGTCAGAATTTATTGCCTTAATTGGTGATGCCCCGCAAAAATCCTTAAGCGATATCGAGAAAAAAGAAATTGCTATAAGAGCTGCTAAAGCTCTAATAGAAACCGAAGCAGTTTTATTTAATACTAAAGAGCCTTTTACCCTTAAATCTGGCAAGAAAAGCCCTGTATATATTGACTGTCGTCGTTTAATCTCCTTTGTAGAAGAGCGTAACGCCCTTATGAATGATGCTGCAACTTTAATAAGATCGGAAATTGGAATTGATAAAATTGATATGCTAGCAGGTGGTGAAACGGCAGGAATCCCCTATTGCTCTTTCATTTCGGATCGCCTTAATAAACCCATGATATATGTGCGTAAAGAGCCTAAGGGCTATGGTCGTATGGCACAAATTGAAGGATATTTACAAAAGAAAAATAGCGAAAATAAAAAACCTAATGTTATCTTGATTGAGGATTTACAAACAGATGGAGGTAGTAAAGAAATTTTTGTCAAAGCCTTGCGTAAAGCCGGAGCAAAAGTCAATCATGCCTTTGTTATATTCCATTATGGCATATTTAAAGCCAGCAAACAAAATATGGAAAAAATAGGAATAAATCTACACGCATTAACCACATGGTGGAGTGTTTTGGAAATAGCTAGGAAAAATAACTATTTTGATGCACAGACCCTGCAATCTGTTGAATCATTTCTTGATGATCCAATAAAATGGCAAGAGCATCATAATTAAGAACATTATCATGCAAATAATAAGCACCTGATGAAAAGAGAATCTATAATATGAAAATACATTTCCATGCCTCTGATAATCCAAGACCCCAAGCAGCATATCGTGAATTTACAGAAAAATATCAACAACATGATATAGACAGCGCCGATGTTATCGTGGTTCTAGGCGGTGATGGAGCGATGCTTCGTGCCTTGCATAATTTTACAAATTCTAACCTTCCTCTATTTGGCCTTAACCTTGGAACGCTTGGTTTTTTGCTCAATGAATATAAAAGATCTGATTTAGTAGAACGTATATCAAAAGCCAATAAATATGAAATCCACCCGCTGCGAATGAATGCTACAGATATAAATGATAAGCAATATAGCGCTTTGGCTTATAATGAGGTTTCGTTACTACGCCAAACTCATAGCTCAGCGCAAATTATGGTGTTTGTAAATAATGAAGTGCGCCTGCCCTTGCTAGTTTGTGATGGAATAATGCTATCTACCCCCGTGGGAAGTACTGCTTATAACTCCTCTGCTGATGGTCCTATTGTTCCATTAAATGCAAATGTTTTGCCTCTTACTCCTATCAGTGCGTTTCGCCCTCGGCGTTGGTCTGGTGCATTACTGCCCAATACCGCATCAGTAAGATTTGAGATTATTAGACCAAAAGAACGCGCAGTAAGTGCCTCTGCCGATACAACAGAGGTACGCAACATATCTTATGTTGAAATAAAAGAAGAGCGCAACATATCTGCGACCCTCCTATTTGATCCCGAAAACCACCTAGAAGAACGAATCTACCAAGAGCAATTCGCCCCTTAATCCTTAATAGAATATAACTACATCTTAAATTACACCTTACTGCGGGGCTTTTTAGCCTTTAAATCGCGCAAACGCCTGCGTTCTGCCAGCTCATTTTCAATCTGATCTAGATTTTTCATCATCTCTTCATTAAGATTGCCACCCTGAACAAGATCATCTGGAATAAGGCCAAGTTTTTTAGCAATATATTGATACCCCTCTATCAAATCACCTAAATTATGACGAAAGCGGTCTTTATCCATTTTCTCGCCCGTATTACTATCCCACAAACGACAATTATCAGGAGAAATTTCATCGGCTAGAACCACATATAACTCTCCGTGGCTACCCCATATACGACCAAATTCCAGCTTAAAATCAACCAGACTTAGCCCAATACCAGAAAACATTCCATTAAGATAATCATTAACGCGCCATGCCATTGACACCATTTCCTCAAGCTCATAATGATCTGCCCAACCAAATGTTACGATATGATCTTCACCAATTAATGGATCGCCAAGTTCATCCTTTTTATAATAAAACTCAATCAATGGCTTTGGCAATACCTCCCCTTCTTTAAGCCCTAAGCGCTTGCAAAGGGAACCTGCGGCTATATTACGTACAACCAACTCAATTGGTATAATCTCAAGACTGCTTACTAGCTGCTCTCGCATATTAAGTTGGCGAATAAAATGCGTGGGAATTCCTATTGCCTCTAACTTGGTCATAATGTGAGATGAAATACGATTATTAAGTACACCTTTTCCTGCAATAATATCATGTTTTTCACCATTGAAAGCCGTGGCATCATCTTTAAAATACTGAATAACTGTACCCGATTCTGATCCTTCATATATAATTTTTGCTTTACCTTCATATAATTTTGTACGTCGTGCCATAAAACTATCCTTAAATTTTTATATACCCAACATATAAC
>JALTAZ010000104.1 GCA_027075555.1 Micavibrio sp. | reverse complement strand
TATATTTATATGTTTGCAAATAAAATGGGAGCGGATACAGACAATATTCCAAGAATTGATATAAAATCATTTCCCGTTGGCCGTGTGTCTGTAAACGAAGATTTAGCACCTAAAGAAAATTTTAAGGCTGTTCTTGCATCTTCTAATGAGTCGTCTCAAATTGTTGATATATGGAGTGAGAATATAGGGAACATAAAAGAAGACGATGATTTATGCCTTAGTAATATAGAACTTAGTGATATAGAAAATGAAGAGGATCCCTTCATAGATTTAGGCGATAGCCCTACGGTTCAATAAATACGAAAAATAGGGCTATATTTGATATATTAGCCCTATATTATTTTATGTGTCTATTTTTTCTAACCATTTTTAGCCTCTGAAAATGCCCATTCAAGCCACGGAAGAAGTGCTTTTATATCATCGCTTTCAATGGTTGCTCCGCACCAGATGCGAAGACCAGCAGGGGCATCACGGTATCCCGCAATGTCATAGGCCGCACCTTCTTGATCTAAAAGCTTGGTCATTTTCTTAATGAAGGGCATTTTTTCATCATTTGCCAGATTTTCAAACCAAGGATCAGTTATTTTTAAACATACCGAAGTAGTAGAGCGTATTTCAGGTGTTGTTGCCAAAAACTCAATCCAAGAAGTCTTGGCAACCCATTTATCAATGATATTAAAATTATCTTGAGCGCGTTTAATACTTGCTTTTACCCCACCAATTTCTTTGATCCAGTTAAGAGCATCATAGCAATCTTCAACTGCAAGCATCGATGGCGTGTTTATTGTTGCGCCTTCAAAAATTCCGCTTATAAGTTTACCGCCTTTTGTCATTCGGAAAACTTTAGGCAATGGACGATTTTCAGGGGTATAGCTCTCTAAGCGTTCAACGGCTCTTGGTGATAGAACAATCATTCCATGAGCGGCCTCACCGCCAAGAACTTTTTGCCATGACCATGTTGTAATATCAAGCCTATCCCAAGGCATATCATAAGCAAATACAGCAGAGGTAGCATCACAGAATGTAAGCCCTTTGCGATTATTATCAATCCAATCACCATCAGGTACGCGCACGCCACTTGTTGTGCCGTTCCATACAAACACACAGTCGCGCTCTGGGTCATATTGTGACATATCAGGAAGTTCACCATAGGCTACTTCATAGGCTTTTACATCTTTGATTTTTAAGTGTTTTTCAATATCGCTGAGCCAGCCGGAAGAGAAGCTCTCCCATGCAAATACATCAACTCCGCGCGCGCCTAACATTGACCACATAGCCATTTCAAATGCCCCCGTATCAGAGCCAGGGACTATACCGATTTTGTAATCTTTGGGTATGCCGAGCAGTTCTCTATGAAGCTCTATCACTTCTTTTAAGCGAGATTTTAAAGGCGCAGCGCGATGAGAGCGTCCTAACATTGCGCCATTTAATGATTCTAATCTCCAGTTAGGGCGTTTAGAGCAAGGTCCTGAAGAAAAATTAGGGTTTTGAGGTTTGATTGTTGGTTTTTCCATTTTATTCCACCATAATTGGTACTATAAGTATTTTTAAAGATATAAGTGCTAAGCACTTGGTCAATAGCGTTAAGGAATTTGCTACTCTATTACAAGTGTTTTTTACAAGTGTTTTTTGTAAGGTCTTTGAAAAAATATATAAGGGATAGAACGGTAGTAATTATGAGTTACATTTTAACATTGGTTGCATCTAGCGATAATCTGCCGCTAACGGATAAGCATTTTTCTGTTATTGCCAATATAATTGAGCATTATAACCTAAAATTCCAAAGCAAAATTATATGGCTGGACAAGGCAAAAGCCGCGCAAATAAGTATATCGGGATCGGCACAATCGTCTTTGGTTGCACATTTACGTGAAACTTTAGAAAAAGATCGAATAGATTTCTTTGTTACAAAAAATGAAAATTGTCAAAAAAAATTATTATTAGCAGATATGGATAGCACAATAACAACAGGAGAAACACTTGATGATTTGGCTGATTATGCAGGTATTAAGGATAGGGTGTCGGAAATTACGGCTAGAGCCATGAATGGTGAGATTGATTTTCATGATGCTTTGCGAGAGAGGGTGGCTTTGCTAAAGGGGTTAAAAACTACGGCTTTGGCTGCTACTTTGGCAGAAACAAACTTAAGCGCGGGAGCTGAAATTTTTGTTAAAACTATGCGTAAATCTGGCGCAGCGTGTGTTTTAGTTTCAGGTGGCTTTACATTTTTTACTGAAGAAATAGCTGCGCGCTGCGGTTTTGGATTTAATCATGGTAACAGGTTGGAAATACAAGGCGATGAATTAACAGGAATGGTGAAAGACCCAATATTAGATAAATATTCTAAACTGGAATTACTTGAGGTATATATGAGTGATTTTAATCTTGGAAAAGATGATTGTCTAACTATAGGCGATGGAGCAAATGACTTGCCTATGCTAAAAGCTGCGGGGCTTGGCATAGGTTATCACCCTAAGGAGACTGTTAAAGATGAAATAACCAATTGTATATTATATGGTGATCTAACAGCGGCTCTTTATGCTCAAGGTTTATCAGGCGATGATTTTTGCGCCGTGTGTTAAATCTATAAAAATTTAAAGACACATTAAGGATTAGATAATACTCTAAATCATCAGCTATATATATTAATATTAAGGGATTTAATATGACAGAAAAATGGGATTATCTTGTATCAAATGAAGAATTTGAAGAGCTTATAAGACTGTATTGCAATGACTTTACTGCCCTAGATAAGTCTGGTCGATATGACCCTATAACTGGTCGTGATAAGGAAATTGATGATGCTATTTTGATTTTATTACAGCGTGGGCGTAAAAATGTATGCTTCTTGGCAGGAGCAGGGGTTGGTAAATCCGCGGCGGTTGTTGGTTTATGCCAGAAAATAAATACAAATCAAGTTCCTGATATGCTCCAAGGTTCTAGGGTAATTGAGGTTGATTTATCCCGAATGGCCTCAGGTACATCATCAAGAGCAGAATTTCAGGGGCGTTTTTTGCCATTTATGAAAGGGCTTGCAGAGCGTTATCACAATCCTAATGAACCTAGAATAATTCTGTTTATGGATGAAATTCACCAAATTATGCCAGATTGCCCAGGTAGTTCATTTGCTGGTTTGTCTGATACAATCAAAACCTATCTCACTCAAGGGGATCTAATGGTTATTGGCGCAACAACTCGCGATGAATATAGAATGTATGTTACTGCTGATCCGGCATTGGATCGCCGTTTTCAAAAAGTATTTTTGAAAGCCCCTAGTGTAAATGAAACTTATGAAATTATGAAAAATATAAGACCCGGATTGGAAAAGCATCATAAGACAAGAATGTCAAATGAGTGTCTTATGCTTATATGCCAACTTACAGAAGAGCATATGCGTAAGAGAAACCAGCCTGATAAATCAATTATTACCGCCGATGCGGCGATGGCGTATCATGTTTTTGTAAATGGTATAGGTACGGATTTAACATATGAATCTATCTATTATATGGTTGCGCGTGAAACAGGATTAAATGCAAAGGCAATGCATGATGAGCAGCAGGTGCGTGCAATTGATAAAGAGGTGGCTATTTTAGAAGGAAAGATTGAGGCTCCTGAAGAAAAGAAGGTGTCTGCGCCTTATGATCCTTCTTCTAATATAAAAGATGTAGAGATGGATAAGGATTTTCAAGCTGAACTTGCCGCTGAGAAGGCTGCGGCTGAGGCTAAGGAAAAAGAATCTGAACAAACGCAAGAAGATCGTATAGCAGAGAAATTAGCAGAAAAACTCGAAGAAAAATTAGAGCAGAAGATAGAAGAAAAACTATCAGGTAAGGAAGATGGGTAATGTTTATTTTATAGCTTCGAAAATTTTGAACCCTTGCCCTTCGTAAAGTTTATTTGATTGTTTAAAAAGTTGAACTAGAGCATCCTCATAAGGTAGTTGCTTATTAGCAACCATATATAATCTGCCGTTTTTAGCTAAGGAATTACGAGCTGTATTTATAAACGATACGCCTATGTTCGTATTTGTTTTTTTACCATCATGAAAAGGTGGGTTCATAATTATAAAATCAAGGTTTTTGATTTTATCTTGTATCTGGGTTAGGTCAGTCCATAAAAATTTCTTCTCGCATATATGTGATGTTAAATTTTGCTTACAGCAATTTATGGCTCTATGATCCGCATCAATACAATAAAGGGTTTTTATTTCCCTGTTTTTAGATAGTATAAATTTTGATAAGTATCCATAACCACAACCAAAGTCAGCTCCAATTCCCTTTAAATCATCTGGTATGAAATGAGTTAATATTTCTGATCCTATATCAATTTTATTCCAGCCAAATATACCTGCTTGTGATAGGAATTTATTGTCTATTACCATTTGTATTGAGCCATTTTCTATTGCTTTATCAATGGCTTTGTTATCAGGATTGGTTTTTATAGCCCAAGCCACTTTTGCCTTATTACGGGATTCTTGTTTAATATCTTGAAATCCAAAACTTTGCATAAGTTTTTTTATTCTGTTTCCTCCGCTTTTATTATCTGCGGAGCAAATAAGTATTCCACCATCAGATAGTAAAAATATAGCATTTGCCATCATATATTTTGCTTCAATTATATTCTTTGGCACTAGTAAAATAGCCGTATCATAGCTTTTTTTATCAGTAGGGATATTTGGGGTAACGTTAAACCCAGAATTTATAAGATCATTTTCATAAGGTTTAAAATGCTGCTGTAATGTAATTTTATCTTTATTGAGATTTTTTATGCTTTTATGTTGTCTGGCATTTAAGAAAAGCAATCGATCATTGCTGTATAGTAACGATTCGTCTTGTATTGTATCCATTAATGTGTTTATAGCATTTTTCATCACGCAAATACTTTAAGGTCATGATCGTTGAATTTTATAAAGTTTGCTGAAATTATAAATTTCGCACATTACTATCACATAATTATTATCACATATATGGTTATTTATGGTTATTTCTAAAATTGATTATTATGATTTAAGTTTTGTTGCACGCATCACTATGTCATAAACTTTACTTATGTAAACTTATATAACTAGAATAGCTCCTTATCCAATTAGCAATAAAAAATATTTCTATATGTTTTTTTCTAGGTATTTCTTCTATATTATCTTTTGGGCTATACTATGAAAATAGATTCTATAGGGTAATACATGCTTAATATAAAACCTAATATATATATATTTGCAGCCATAGCACTTATTTGTGGAATGTCTTTTCCTGCGTATGCTGAATACAAAAAAAATTACATAGGTGATATGGAGGTTTATAAGGCTGTTTATGAGGATACATTAGTTCATTTAGCCCGTAAGCATGATCTTGGATTTGTTGAGCTTAGAGCCGCTAATCCTAAATTAGATCCTTGGATACCTGGGGAGGGGGCTAAGATCATATTGCCTAAACGTCATTTATTGCCCGATGCCCCTAGGGAGGGAATCGTGATAAATCTTCCAGAGATGAGGGTTTATGCATTTATCAATGGTGATGAAGCGCCTTATACCTATCCGATTGGAATTGGTAGAGAGGGGCTTAATACTCCACTAGGTAAAACAACTATAGTGCGTAAGAAAGAAAGACCAACATGGCGGCCAACACCACGTATGCGTAAGGAGGATCCTAGCCTTCCAGCTTTTGTTCCTCCTGGGCCTGATAATCCATTGGGGACTCATGCTCTTTATTTTGGTTGGCCACAATATGCTATGCATGGAACCACGCGACCATTTGGCATTGGTAGAAGAGTTAGTAGCGGTTGCATACGTATGTATCCAGAAGATATTATTACCTTTTTCAATCAAATAGCTGTAGGCACAAAAGTTAATGTTATAGATCAACCTATTAAGGTTGCTTGGATAGGTAATGAACTTTATTTAGAGGCTCATCCAGATATGGAACAAGCCATGAAAATGGAAGAAACTGGCATGATAGAGCAACAAAAATTCACCGATGAGGATATGTCATTGATAATAGATAGGGCTGGACGCTATGCTGATCGTTTGAATTGGCCTAAAATACGCAGTGCATTACGAGAGCGCAGAGGCTATCCTGTTCGTATAGCTCGTCATTTTGATGATAATTCTGATGATGATGGTGAAATTATCGGCGATAATGAAGTCAGAAATTCTGATAAACATAATGAATTGGGCTCTTCAGACGAAATGATTATACCTAAGGTTAAGCCCGACATAACCATGGTAAAGACTGAACCTAAAGTGGTTATAATAGAGGCTCAACCAGGGGAAAGGTAAGTGGTTTACATAAAGCGGATGAGTATAAAAAGACTGTGTAATGCAGGCACGATTGCAGGTGCTAGCATAAATACCATCTTCCATTTTCCTTTTACAAAAAATATAGAAAAACTAAAAACCATGCATGCGATCCATGTAATTAATGGCTGAGATATAATAATTGGGATCGGTATGTCATTTGCAACCTTGTTATAAAAACCTAATGTATCAAAGTCTTCGGCGCTTATGTCAATTATATTAAATTTGATTGCGATCAAATACACTAGTGGGGGGGCAGAGAAGCCTATAAAGTTGAAAATAAAAAATTGAAAAAGTGTTTTAAATGTTTTCATCATGTCCTGCCATAATCATCTATTATATATAGTAAAAAGACCGCCTAAAAGACAGTCTTTTTTAAAAAAATATAATATCAAAATAATATTTTATTTAGTCTGAGCTCTTTGGAAAACCTTTTCCGCAGGGGCAACGCGTGTTGGCGTAGCAACAGCAGCAGGAGCAACAACTTCTTTTTCATGAGTCGCTGTACGTTCCACTGCATATGGTGGGTCTGTATCAACATAACCCATATCTGTTGAATCACAAGCAGATAAAGCTAGTGTTGCGCCAAGAAGGCAAAATGTAGCAACTGATTTTTTCATGTTTAATCCTCGTTTATTGTAGATTGTTAAATTAACCTTCTGATATTTTGCCAAAATGACAAACTCATAAAATTCATATATCACTCTTTATACAAAGTGATATGTTTTTCAAGTTGTTTTTGCATTTTTGCAATAGTTTTTAAGTATAAGTGCATATATGTCACAATTTAGCATTTATGGCTTTAATTACTTTCATTTAAAGCAGTATGTTTGAAATAAGAATCAATGCCATGGCGAATCGCCTTTGATATTTTTTGTTGATGTCTTTTTTGCCTTAGAAGCTTAGCCTCTTTTTTATTAGACATAAAGCCTGTTTCTATGAGTATAGATGGGATGTCAGGGGCTTTTAAAACAGCAAATCCAGCGTAACGATGAGGGTTTTCAAGAGTTTTAATGCCATTATTTTTCAATTGTCTTACAACTATATTAGCTAGAAATTTTGATTGATTCATTGTTTCATTCATTAAAAAATCGCCAAGAATGAAGGCAACTTGTTTATCTTCTACATCAAGTCCAACTCCTCCTATAAGGTCAGCTTGATTTTCTTTTTTAGCCAATGCCGCGGTTTGAGCATCTGATGCCTTTTTGGAAATTGTGTATATAGATATCCCATGAACATTTTTTCTTTTTATAGAATCAGCATGAAGAGAAATAAAAAGATCTCCCTTATGTTTACGGGCAAATTTCACGCGGTCTTTTAATTTAATAAATATATCGGTTTCTCTGGTGAGTAATACGCGATAGCGCCCTGTTGCCAATAACTGTTTTCTAAGCTCTTTTGCTATGGCAAGGGTGACATATTTTTCATATATCCTATTGTGTCCTAATGCACCTGGATCAACCCCTCCATGTCCAGGGTCGATAATAATTAGTGGCTTTACAACATTTTTATTAGAATTTTTAAATTTTTGTTTTGGTCTGTTTGAATTTGGTGGCGGGATGGGAATATATTTACTTAATTGTGCTGTATTTTTGAAAGGGGTTTTTACTTGAGTATATTCTTTTGTCTTTAATGTTCCATGTATTATTGATTTTTTTGCCTCGAATGTAATGGCGTCAACAGGGGTATAGTCAATTACAAGACGATCTGGGCGGTCTTGGTTCTTAGGTAAAAAGAAGGCTTTTTGTATTGATGCGGGTTTGTTAAGATCAATAACTATACGTGATATTCCATTATCTAACTTTCCTTGACGAATATCGGAAATAAAAACGCCTACGGGCTTTTCTGCTTTGTCAACTCTCCAGGTAAAAAATGGTAAATCTATTACTATGCGATATGGTGATGATAGGGTAAAAACTCTAAAATCAGAAATCTGATCCATATCTAAAACAAGGCGGACTTTATCAGGGTACTTGCCATAGCGTAGTGAAGTTATTTCAAGCGCATAAGCTTGCATTTGCAAATATAAAAATGCAAAACAAATAAATATGAATAGCCTAAGGGCTTTTATTAAGTGTACTTTTATTAAGTGTATAAGTGGCACTGTTTTGTAACTCGGTAGGTATTAAATATTGAGTTTATATCATAATTATATAATAATGGGTAAATCTCAATTTTAATTTGATGATATTGCTGTGAAATCTTTTAAGCATATATAGCCATCTTTAACCGCAACAGTTATTTCCCTTGGAAAGGCGCGGATAAGCGTACCAGGATTATGGTTATGATATTCTTTCCATCCATTGAATTGGAATACAGCTAGGTTCTGAGATTCTCCAAATTTATTAGTAATATTTGCAAAAACTCCAAAACGTCCAAAAGCTCTACTTTTTAAAAGCAAAATATCAACGCTATCATTCCAATTTAGGCTTCTTAATGTTATATCAGGTTCATCATAATATGTTGCTTTATCATGGGCTTGTGGTGTTGAATTATTCCAATAATTTTCAATGTCTTTTATTATTGTTGATGCTTGCTCTGGAATATGTATGGCAATGCGGGCTGCTAATGTTTCTATATCTGTGGTTTCATCAACGGGTATTGGCATTTGGAATAATATATCGCCGGCATCATAATCTTGGGTCAATTTATGAATTGTAAATCCTGCTGCTTCTGGTTCGTTTAATATTATATAAGGTTGCGGCATTTTTCCGCGAGCTTTAGGAAGTAAAGTAGGGTGTATATTAACGCCATAGGCTTTGCTCTCATCAATTGGGGGTATTTTATAGGAATACCCGCAAGCTAAAAATAGCTTACACTTATTGTTAATTAGGGTAGATATATTTTCTGTGGTAATCTTGCCAATTGTAAAGGGAATAGCATTTTGCCGGCAATAAGTTTCAAGGTCTTTATTGAAAGAATAAATACCATCGCATTTAAAGCTAAAAACATGCAAAAGCTCATGCCCATCATCAATAAGGCGTTTCATAACATCAAAACTGTGATCATAACCAAAGAAGCAAAATTTCATGAGTAATAGTTTGGCAGCATATATGCCAATATATCAAGGTGAATTATCAAAACTGTCTAATAATTCATCAAATAACTTACCTGCAACATCAATTGTTTTTAAATTTGCTTTATAAGATAATTCCGCAAGCTTCATATTTATTATTTCTTCGCCAATATTGATATTAGGTACTCCTATAAATCCGTTTTCATCTGCAAAAGGCGAATTTGCATCGTAGGCAGGAATAAAGGCAGGGATTTGCGGGGTTATATCAGTTTGCACTCCGCCTGTTATATTTCCTAAAGATTTTGACCGTGCAGTAACTGGCGTATATGGAGCGTTGCTTTCATCTGTTAAAGACCCAACGCTATTTATGTTGGCAATGTTCGCGGCGCTTGCATCTAGCCTAAGCGATGCAGAATTTAAACCAGTTAATGCTATTCCAATGGTATTTATCATCATTTTAATATACCATATTGATGGTTAAAATGTTATTTATAGTAACAAGTTGGAATTATTAAGGAATATGAGTAATGCGTTTTTTGGGTCTTTTTCTTCTTTTTACCGTGGTTTTAGCCGGTTTTTCTGCTCAATCTTATGCTGAAAAGGCTAATAAATGGGGGTTTTTGTATCATGATGGATATAAACATAAATTTGAGCCATATATGGGGCAAGAAAAATTAAGGCAGCGCTCTATTGAGGATAATGACACATGGACACCACAAGACTGGATAAAAAATCCTGGTGATGAAAAAATTATTCTCCGTGATTTTTATACAATGGGAATATTAGTAAAGCAGTTTATGGATAATGATATTCCTGTTCTTCGAGTGGGAGAGCCCTTTGTGCAGCTTTCAACATTTGATCAAAGACGAATACTGGCATTTATTGATTATGTCTTTGAGATTACAACATCTAAGAAAGATGGTATGTTTTACATTTATTACGAGGCTGATGATAATAATCCTCTAGGTTTGTATAACAAATACGGTTTTCAGAATTACTGATTTTTTGCTAATCACTTTTGCCAATCACTATGGTTAAGCATTATATTTTATATTAATTTTGCTAATTTTAGATGATTTGTGATATGTTAGGATAAAAATGTAATTAGGGTGAATTGTGGTTGGATCTAAGCCATCTAGATATGCGCACTTTGAGAAAGTGGAGCCTTCAGAATTGCTTTCACTTTATGAGCGTCACGGGGAAGTTGCAAGAGATATTCATCAAGATATTCTTAGAAGATTTACAGGTAACGATGAATTAACAGTTGACTTGGTTAGGAATTCTCCTCTTATAGTCATTCCAAATAATTTTTATCCCTAATAATTTCTTCTAAAGAAGTATTTTTAGGTGCATATAATCGTCGTTTTTTAAGGAATCCGAACACTTGTTCAATCGGGTTGAAGTCGGGTGAATATGGT
>JALTAZ010000103.1 GCA_027075555.1 Micavibrio sp. | reverse complement strand
CATATACTTCTAGGCGATTTTTTAAAACGATCTCATTATCATCGCTCCTAGTTTCACCTGATTCTAAAGCCCTTGTTCTTATACGATCAAGTAAAATATCGTGATCCACCTCTAAAACAATCACATGATCTATCTTACGAGCCATGTGAGCTAGCATATCGTCAAGAGCTTTGGCTTGTGCAACCGTCCTTGGAAAACCATCTAATATGAACCCCTTTTCACATTCAGGCTCACTAATACAATTTCCTATCAGCTCTATAATAATATCATCAGATACCAGCTCACCAGATTCTATAATTGATTTAAGTGTAAGCCCTAGCTTGCTTTCACTTGCAACTTCTGCTCTTAACATATCACCAGTAGAAAGTTGCTTTATTTTATAAGCTTCCTCAATGCGCTGCGCTTGCGTTCCCTTACCTGCTCCTGGTGGTCCAAACATTATTATATTCATAACCTTCTCCCTTCATGAGATTATCTACGCCTTGATCGACCACGCAACTTCGTCTTTTTCATAAGACCTTCATATTGATGAGCAATCAGATGAGAATGTATCTGCGCAACAGTATCCATTGTTACACTAACTACAATCAACAAACTTGTTCCACCAAAATAAAATGGCATGTTATATTTTGAAATCATAAATTCGGGTAACAAACAAATAAACACCAAATAAATAGAGCCAACGACACTGATTCTAGTCAAAACAAAGTCCAAATAATCTGCCGTATTCTTGCCTGGGCGAATACCTGGAATAAAACCACCATATTTACGCAAAGTTTCCGCATTATCTTCTGGATTAAATACAATAGCAGTATAAAAGAAACAGAAAAACACAATCAATACACCATATAAAACCATATAAACTGGTTGCCCATGCTGTAAATATCGAGTCAAATCCGACCAAAAATCACTACTTCCTGCACCAGCAAAACCAAGAATAGTTAATGGCAATAGCAACAATGATGATGCAAATATAGGCGGTATAACGCCCGCAGTATTAAGCTTTAGCGGGATATGATTTGTTTGCCCTTGAGCAATTTGGTTTCCAACTTGCCTTTTGGGATATTGCACAATTATTCGGCGTTGTGCCCTTTCTACAAAAACGATTAACGCAATAACAGCTACCACCATTACAACAAGCATCAAAAGCTCTAAACCACTGAATGTCCCTTGACGGGTAAGCTCTAATACACTGGCAACGGCTCGGGGCAATTCCGCAACAATACCAGCAAATATGATAAGTGAAATACCATTACCCACGCCACGGCTAGTTATCTGCTCTCCCAACCACATAAGAAATATAGTTCCCCCAACAATAGTAATAATTGTTGAGATTCGGAAAAATATTCCAGGATTTATAACAGCAGATGCCCCTCCCTGGCCTGCCATTGCCTCAAGCCCTATCGCTAAACCATATGCCTGAACAGTTGCCAATAAAACTGTCAAATAACGCGTATATTGATTTATCTTTATGCGCCCAATTTCCCCTTCTTTTTTAAGTTCTTCTAGCTTTTTTGACATTGCTGTTGCAAGCTGCATAATAATAGAAGCTGAAATATAGGGCATAATGTTAAGAGCAAATATTGTCATACGTGACAAGGCACCACCAGAGAACATATTGAACATATCTAGTATGCCCCCGCCCTTTGATTTGAATATTTCACTCCACACCACAGGATCTACACCTGGAATAGGTATATATGTTCCAATCCTATAAACTAGCAGAGCCCCAATAACAAAAAATATTCGTTTTTTTAACTCCGTAGCCTTAGCTAAGGCTCCCCAATTTGCATTTTTTGCAAGCTGTTCTACAGCAGATGCCATAACCTTATTTCCTTAAATAAAAATTTAGATCGGTTATTCATAAAGAAAAGTCTCCTACGCCGCAAGCCTGCTATTTAAAAAAAAGAATATCATATACCAAAACAATATGGATATATTTAACTTTAGCAAAAACTTAATTGTAATGATTCTACCCCTAAGATAGTATATAAATTACTTTTGGATAAGCTTATAAAAGAAAGAAGTTTTATCATTTGCAAGATCTTCAAAAGAACCTTGCTCAACAATTTTACCATTATTTACAACATAAATAATATCACAAAATCTTACAGATGATAGACGATGAGTTATTAAAATCATGGTGCGGCTACCATTCATATTTGCAATAGTTTGCCTGACAGCACTGTCAGATAGCGGATCTAGCGCACTTGTGGCCTCATCAAAAATTAACATTTCAGGTTTTTTTAAAAGCTCTCTTGCTATGGATATTCTCTGCTTTTGACCACCTGATAAATTTTTACCTTGATCACCTACTTCTTTATCAAGACTTTCTATAAGCTCCGCACAAGATGCTTCACTCAAAGCACTTTTAATATCGTCAAGTGAAATATCGTTACGATCAAGTATAAGGTTATCTTTAATAGTGCCTGTAAAGATGGCTGCGTCTTGTGAAACATAACCAATTTTTGAGCGAATTACCTCTTTATCTATATCATTATAATCAATTCCACCTAGAGTAATTTTACCACTATCGGGAGTAACCAACCCTGTTATTAAATAAAATAAAGTTGTCTTACCAGCCCCAGATGGACCAACTATGCCAACTGTTTGTTTGTCCTTAATCTCCATAGATATGTTATGTAAGATTGGTGTTTTTCCGTGAGAAAAAGTAATATTTTTTAAAGAAATTGGCATAGGAATCTTGTCTATGGGTTTACCATTGGACAACTCACTGTTTTCCTTAAAAGATGATAAAGTATTTTCTATAACCTCAAGACTTCCTAGACATGAGTTAAAGCGTTGCCATTGACCTTGTAACAATAGAACCTGATTAAGCATACGATATAAAAGCAAGCCAATAACAATTACCTCTGTTAAAGGTTGCCCCATCAATGATACTTGATAAAATATTAAACCAACAAGAGCCGCCACAGCAATTGGCTCTTTAATAGCGCCAACTAATGATGCATAAAACATCAGTTTACGCTCTTTATTTTGTATAGATTTTATATAATCAATCACATAGGATGTGTAGCTGTAAAGTTTATTCGTAGCTTTCAGGTAAACATAGTTTTGTAAAACCTCTATAGATTTATTGCTTATATCACCGTATTCCTTAGTAGTTTCAATAGATATATTTTTTGTCTTTTTAGATAAACCTTTAAAGGCAAAATATATAAAACCAGTAATAATCAATAAAACCAAAGCTATTTCAGGGCTAAGTGCAGCAAAAGCAATCATATAAAATATGATATATACTATGGCTGATCCCATGCGCGCGAATTCCGAGAAACTAGAGGCAAACCCGGCAGTTTCCTTTGTTATGATATTTGTTATGTGCCCAGAGTTAATCTTAGAAAATTCAGAATAATTAACGAAGTTCACAGCCTCTACTACAGAAATTTGCATAACTTTTCTTAACGATAAAGCAATTATTGCCGTATAATATTTTTGCAAGAATGTTATAATTCCCTTTATCGCAAAAATTATTAAAAGCATTATCAATATATTATTAAGGGTAAGGGAAACCCCTATAATATCAAAAATTTGTTTAAAAATAAGGGATATAGCATTATCACCTGCTGTATCGAAACTTAGATTAAGTATAGGTATCATCATTGTAATACCTAGCATCTCAACAAATCCACTTGTAAGGATAATAACAAATAGAACTAAAAGCCTACCCTTGCCATGGCGGACATATATAGAAATATAATGCAATATTTCTTTAAATAAGTTCATTTATAAAATCCTTTTTATGGGTTAATTACTATTGTTTAAAATATATAATATTCTTAATATAAAACATCCTTACAGCAACCCGTTAATACTCTGCATGGTAACGCTAAGTCAAACAAGTAAATATATGATGCACAAAAATATTATTATTTGTGGTCCCTCCCGCGCTGGTAAAACTACATTAGCAAAACTTGCTAATGCGCACAGCAAAGGCCATAAAGGTTTAATTTTTGAGGGGCTGTTTCCTGCATATTTTTCACGATTATCTTATATTTTTAAAAATCACCACAATAAGTTATTTAATGAATATATGATTCGACCTCGTTTTATCGATGAAGAAAAATCTAAGACTATCACCCCTGCGCAACAGCTTAATTGTGATAAATTTATTTATAAAGGATCTTTCCTTGCTTCTTTAAATAATGCTTTTGGTGATAATTGGATCATAGCCGATTTACACGCCGAACTTTATTATAAAACACTACTTAGATCTTGGCCTGATATTCATTTTTGCGTTGTAATACGTGATCCTAGAGAATGTGTTTGTGCAGGCATTTATTGGCAAAATAATGAACAAAACTTTCCTAATGCACATAAATATCGCAAAAAACTATTATATAAAAAATTATTCAGCTGGATATTATCTGTTCATACTGCGAAAAAAATTCAAAAAGATTATCCGGATAACATAACCATCATTAATTTCAATCAAGTTAAAAATAACGATGATGTTTTAGAATTGCTAGAACTAAATGGCACATGCATAAATAACCTACCATTTAGTACATATTACAGTTTTACAAAAAATGGTTTATTTACAACGCCAAACCATGAAAAGTTAGAGCTTCTTACCTCTAACGAGCGTGCAATTATCCAAAATCTTTGTGCAGATATTATGAAAGAACATAATTATTCCTTTGAAAAATTACCTCATATAAATATAAAAACATTAGATATAGCCAAGACTATGATAATTGGCATATCTGCATTTTCACCATCATTGGCCAGGGGCTTTATTGATGCCTTGTTTTTTCCAAAGCAACATGCGAAGAACCAACTAAATCGTTTTAAGCAATTTATAAAGGATATAAGAAATTTCTAAGCTACCAACAAACTGTGTTGATCTTGATTATGCTCCAACTTTGCAAAAGATGCTGGTGGAAGTTTTCAATGACCTTGATTTCCCACACCTGATCTTACGAGATGGAGATAAATTACCTCAACGAAGTGGGTTTGATATTGATGTGTTAATCAATGATAAAGACTATAAAAATATGATTGAAACATGTCAAAGAAGCGCAAAAAATTATAACATAGTCATGCTATATAATAAAAAACGTATTGCCTTCTTTTATCCTAGCTATAACGACGCATATCGTAACTGGGCAATTATAGATGTACAAAGATTATATAAATTCGGATCTCAAAGCATGAATTTACAAGAAATGCTAGACATGCCTGGAGATAAGCGCAAAACACTTATCAAGAATGTACAAGATGCCCGAAAGGGGCGCGCTAGCAAAGAAATACAAGAAAAGCTTGGCGTAGTCCCTTATGCTAAAGCACAATCTAAGGAATTATCATTTTTACAAAAAATTAAAAGGGGAATACTACTGCGCGCATTTTTCATTCATATTCATACTATACCTTTTATTGTGATAAGTGGCCCTGATGGGGTTGGTAAAACTACGTTGTTAAATAATATACTTAAACTATTTAAATCACTTCCTTTTAAAACCGAACACTTCCACCATACAGTTTTAGCAAAAGCAAATACTTCACATGTTAAGAATGAAAAGGAGAAGGCAAGCATATACCGTAAATTACGTAAAAGATACACCCCAAAATTTATTAAAGAAATATACGCTACCTTTATGGGAGAGATCAGATATGCCTTGCGTATAAATAAAGAGATCATAAATAATTTTTATAGTTCCACTTTGACTTTTTCTGACCGTTATATTTATGACCGTACTATAAAAATGGCTATGCTACCCAGTAAATCACGGGCTTCTAAAATATTAACTAGAATTAACGCCAAATTAATGCGTAAACCCACTGTCATTATTATTCCAACAGATAATGCAAATGCAATATATAAACGCAAGCAAGAACTGCAACCTGATGAAATAAACAGATATTATAACGACCTGCATAATATTTTAGAAAATCATGACCAGTCATCAATTCATAAAATTGCTGTAGCAAATAAATCTCCAGAAGATCTTGCCATAGAGGCCACAAATAAAATATTACAATCCCTTGAACCAGTAATATTTCAAGCAATTAGTGTTTATGAGAAAGATTTGAAGCGCAAATGATTAACATCCCTTTAGATATTCCATCATTTGACCAAAAAAATATTAAAGATTTCAGGTGGCCAGTTTCCTATGATGAGTATGACTATCTATCTTATGGATTTGTAGATAATGCGTTAAAGATTTTAGAAAACCAAAATGGTGATATTAAGATAGCCCTTACCTGTAAGCTATCTGATATTTTAATAGATATCTGCCATGTAGCTCGCCAAGCGATTGAGATACAATCTATTAAAAATGCAGGCTTTGATATTATCTACTGCGAAAAAAGCTCTACCAGAGTTAATTACCTTTTAGGTAAAAACAGCATAGTATTACGTAATACTAGAAAAAATTTATTTAAAAAAAATCTTTTAATATATCTACAATATTTAAAGCGCGTTCTATCTAATACCACCTCGCCAACGGCGCATGGCTATCATGCTATGGGTTTTAATTATCTAATGAAAGAATGGATAGAAGCAGAAAATATTGATACAGCGAATATTCTTGTTGATTTTTATATAAATGGGGCTCCTGTAAAAAATGAGAAGCTCTGCAATGATATATCACATATGTTTAACAATGCTCTACGCAATAGATATGACTTTAAATATCCAGTTGACAGCGCAATTAAAGAAATAATATCACATCATTTAGAGCAAGCTCTTGGTGATATTGATTTTATTAAGCGCTCAAAACTAAATAGATCGCTTAGAAAAGGTCTTGTTTCAGGGACGCCAAAATATAAAGGACGGTTGTTAAGCTGGTATGTGCAAGATCAGGGGAAAAAAGTTATAAGATATGCTCATGGTGGTGAGCGAGTATTCTATAAAGATTATGTATGGCCTATTGCAGAACTGCCATATTGCTCAGAGTATTTCCTGCATTCACAAACCGAAGCTAATAAAGTCGCTGAACGTATAGGTAACGGTGATTATGCGACAACGCCAGAGATGAAAAACATCCAATTTAAAAGCCGTGGAAGTGATAAGCACCAAAGGATATGTAAAAACTCAGTTGAACCTGAAAAAAATAAAACACTTGTTTATGTCAGCGGTGTTTATCTAGGTGACATAGCCCCCAACTTCCCAGCGTTTAAGGTTCCCGATAGCCCTTATTTTGATTTTCAAATCAGGCTTTTAAAATTCCTACGCAATGAAGGTTGGCATATAATTATTAAACCGCACCCAAAGGGTGTGTATAATCCGACTGAGCTATTACAGCCTTATGCCGATGAGGTTATAATTGCCCCATTTAATCCCAATATGTTTAAAGCAGAAATATTTTTATTTGATTTTGCTGGTACAGCATTTTTTGATACTCTTGCATCGAAACAACGCACTACCCTATTAAACTTGGGCAATAGACCATTTGATAAATCTGAATATACAAATTTAGAAAAAAGATGCAGTATTTATAATTGCGGCTTTGATGAGTATGGTCGAATTGATCTTAATAAAGATGCTATATTACAGGCTATTAAAAGCGCCCCTAAAGGAAAATCCATAGACTTTATTGAAAGGTACGCTAAATAATTATGTGCGGATTTGTTGCAGAAATAAGATTTGATGATATTGAGGTTAACGAAGATGATTTACGTGCTAGAGCAGAGATAATAAATCATCGTGGACCTGATGATGAAGGATATTATAGCTGTGGTTGGGCTGGTTTAGGTTTTAAAAGATTGGCAATACTTGATTTGTCCTATGCAGGTCATCAGCCTATGAAAACTGATGATGGACGTTATGTAATAGTTTTTAATGGTGAGTTGTATAATTTCAAGGATATAAGGTATAAATTAGAAAAATCTGGTATAAAATTTAATTCAAACACTGATACAGAAGTAATATTACGCAGTTTTGAGGCATGGGGAAAGGATGCTTTGAAACTTTTTGTTGGTATGTTTGCTTTTGTAATATTGGATACTAAAACAAAACAAGCTTTTATCGCCCGTGACCATCTAGGAATAAAACCTCTTTATATAATGCAACATAAAAGCTCTTTTCACGTAGCCAGTGAAATAAAGGCTTTTTGGGATATAAAACCATTCGAACTTAACAAAGATGTTATTTATGAACAGCTTTCCTTCGGTCATGTAGCAGGGACAAATACCTTATTTAAAGATATTAATGAGGTTGAAGCAGGAACGATACTTAATATCAAGCAAAACGGAGATATTAAAACCCTTAAATATTATGATGTTACTAAAAGCCTTACGAGTAAAAGCAAAAAAGCAGATCTAAGAAATATACAACATTTACTTGATGAAAGCATAAAGTTACATACAATCAGTGATGTTGGTTATAATATACAACTTAGCGGTGGCGTAGATTCCAGTTATATTACCGCTTATCTATCTTCAAGTGAAAAAGATATAATTGATAGCTATTCTATAACCATTGATGGTGCACTTAGTGAAGAAGAATATCAAAAACAGGTTATAGATTCGTACCCCACTAACCACCATAGTCATAATTACAGAAATATTGATCTAGCAGAAAACTATATAAAATCCACATGGCACATGGACGTACCAAATATGCATGTAGCTTCATCGTTTCTTATGATGTTGTGCGAAGAATCTAGAAAAACATCAAAAGTTATTATTACAGGTGAAGGAGCCGACGAGCTTTTTGGTGGCTATTCAAGATTTAGCATCCCATATCTACAACGCGTTGGATATTGGCTTTACATGATAAAAATACCCGCATGGATTATTCCAGATATCCCCAAAATAAGATCATTAAAACAATATTTATATGAAAATCCAGTTCATACTACTCAAAGAATGATAAGCCATAACAGTTTATCGAAGATTCTCTTGCCTGGATTATCACAAGACCTAGAATATAGAGAACAAAGCATGTATGGACAAACAAGTTTAGAAAATATGATGTTTGCCAACCATCAAAAATGCTATCTTCTAAGTTTATTAAATAGACAAGATAAAGTATCTATGGCAGCTTCTGTAGAATCCAGAGTGCCCTTTTGTACTCCACCTCTATTTGATCAAATAAACCCAATTTCTGCTAAAGAAAAGCTAGAAAATGGTGTAAATAAAGCTATCTTCAAAAAAATTGCTCAACGTTTTTTTACAAAAGATTTTATATATCGTCGTAAATCTGGTTTAACTTTACCTATAGATAAATGGTTACGTGATGAAGAAGGTATTGGAAGGTTTTTAGAAAACCTTACATCAGAGCCTTTTACAAGCCTAACCTTCTTTAATCATAAACATATCCAAACCCTTATTAAAGAACATAAAGAAGGGAGTAAAAATCATTATAAAGAACTTATTGGTTTGATTAACTTTGATATATGGTATCAATTATTCATCGCAAGAACGCTAGAGCCTATATCTCCATGTGCAAAAACGAAAAAACAGTAGGATTACTAATTTCTTCATTCTTACCCAATTTGGGTGGAATAGAAGTTGGGCTACATAATATTGCTTTACGTGTAGGAAATTTAGGATGGAAGCCTATAGTATTTGCACCATATGAACACGCAAGAATTCTTAAAAAAGAAGGGTGGGATTTACCTTATAAAGTGATCGCAATCCCACCAAAAAGCTGGGGCACAATAACACGCATGCCATCAATAGGCTTTAAAATTATGGATCTATATTTAGGGTATATGCAAAAAAAATATAATATTGATTTTTGGCATGTAACTATGGGATACCCTATGGGGTGTGCTATGGTACATTATGCAAAAAATTCTAAAAAAAACGTGCAATATCTTATTCGCTGCGCTGGTGAAGATATTCAAAAAAAACCTGAAATAGGCTACGGGTTTCGTCTTGATCCTGAATTTGATAGGATAATTTCATACTATTTAGGACAAGCACAGCGTTTAGTTGCAATAACGCCAAGCGTTTATAAAGAATATAAAAACATATCTGTTCCAGATGATAAAATTTACAATATACCCAATGGTGTAGCCGTTAATCGCTTTGAACAGGATGTAAATCGTAACAAAGTTCGTAAAAAATATGGGGTTGATAAAAACGATATACTAATACTTTCTGTTGGACGCAACCATCCTAAGAAAAATTATGAAACACTTATCAGGTCTGGAGTACACTTAAAAGAATATAATCTGCATAATTTTAAAATTGTATGTATTGGAAATAACTGCTCTAAATTGGCCGATCAAGTTTCTAAATTAGAGCTTAGTAATCATGTAATACTAATTGATGGAATGAGTAAGCCTAATAAGAGTAATATATTACTGCCCGTTGATGAACTTATAGAAATTTATAAATCGGCTGATATATTCGCATTTCCATCTATAATAGAAACTTTTGGTATCGCCATTGTTGAAGCCATGGCCGCAGGACTTCCTGTTATTGTAGGGGATTCTGAAGGGTGCCGTGATATAGTTGAACATGGTAAATGGGGTATGATGTTTAACCCTAACTGCCCTAAAGAGCTTGCAAAAAAAATTATCAATGTGATAAGTGATACAAAATTGCAAGATAGTATGATTAAAAAATCATATAAACGCGCACAAGATTTTAGCTGGGATAATATTGCACAAAAATATGTTGATATATATGAAGAGGTCAAGCCCTAGATATACTAAACTAAACTAAATTACATTACATAAACTGTAATGGTTCAAACATGATCTGACAGTTACCGAAATTAACGTGGCGACTGTTAGGCTAAATTTGATCTACAAATTTTTCCATCCAGATTTGTTTACCATCAAGTAAAGTCTGCATTGGCGTTCTAC
>JALTAZ010000102.1 GCA_027075555.1 Micavibrio sp. | reverse complement strand
CGGTAGTGCTCCGGCAAAGCCAGCCGAAACCCCTACCGCGCCAGTAGAGAGCAAAGCTTCGGACGTGCCTCCATCTGCTGCGCCAGCAAAGCCGCCATCAACTGAAGGTGGGAGCGTGAAACCTGCAATATTTGGCGGTAGTGCTCCGGCAAAGCCAGCCGAAACCCCTGCCGCGTCAGTAGAGAGCAAAGCTTCGGACGTGCCTCCATCTGCTGCGCCAGCAAAGCCGCCATCAACTGAAGGTGGGAGCGTGAAACCTGCAATATTTGGCGGTAGTGCTCCGGCAAAGCCAGCCGAAACCCCTGCCGCGTCAGTAGAGAGCAAAGCTTCGGACGTGCCCCCAGCTACTGCGCCAGCAAAGCCGCCATCAACTGAAGGTGGGAGCATGAAACCTGCAATATTTGGCGGTGGTGCTCCGGCAAAAGGTGAAGATGAAAAAGAATAGCCTGATTTTTATAGAACGTAAAAATGACCCTCAAAGGGGTAGTGTATTTTTTTATATTCTGCTTGGGATTATTCTTTTTTCTGCGCTTGCTTTTGCAGTCTCCAGAGGTTTTAGGGGGCAATCGGTTAATATGGTTTCAGCACGCCAAGTTGATTTGGCTATAAGTGAAATGCTTGGTTATTCCCAAAAAGTCGAGAATGCAGTATCAAGATTGCGTAGGAGGGGGTGTTCTGAAAATGATATAAGTTTTTATTCAGACTTATTCGCAAACCCCTCTCATTATAATAATTCTACATCTCCATTAGATAAGTCATGTGATATTTACGATGAAAATGGCGCCGCGATTGCTTGGCAAGCTCCTCCTAGAATTATACAAGATATAGGCAGCATTGAATATTTAATCAGTGGAGCATTACAAATATCGGGTGTTGGTTCAGATAGTTCAGGATCAACAGATCAGGAAATGAGTTTGATTACTATTGTTTCTCAGGAAATATGTCTTGCAATAAATAATAAATTGGGAATAGTGAATCCTTCTGGTAATGTGCCTGGCACAGGTGAGAGCATAAATGCCAATTATACGATTCCATCAACAAATGGACAGACAATTGGATCTGGATTTATTGATGATCAAACTATTGGCGTAGTTGGTAAGGCAATTGAGCTATACGGGCAGAGCACAGGTTGCTATGTGGGAAGTGGTGGCAATTATTATTTTTATTATACTCTCATAGCTAGATAGTCATACCCTGCTATACCATGTTGCACGAGCCTTACCATGGCGCACTAAATATCCACCTTCAACCAATTCACTAAGGCGTAATTTTAAGGTAGAACGCTTGCCACGTGTTAGGCGTTCAATTTCCTTCATGCTTAAACGGTCGTGCTTATCAAACAGTTTTAATATTTTTGTAGAAAGGGCAGGCATATTTACAATTTCTGAACTGCTATTTTCCACGCGCTCTTGTAGTTTATCTTTTTGTTCTTTAAGCAATAAGAAGAAAAATTCTAACCATATATCCCAATCAATTTTGCCCTTGGCAAGAGTGCTTTGTGTATATTTAAGTGCCTTGAGATATTCTTCTGAATGTTCTTGCAGCAATGAATCAAGAGTCGAATAAGGCGCATAACTATATCCAGCCTTAAACATAAGTAATATTATCAAAAGTCTTGCTAGTTTTTGATTTCCTTTATCGAAGGGACAGAATTGTAAAAATATAGCGATAAATACTGCAATTACAAAAAGTGGGTGGAGCTCTCCTTTTTCAAGGGCATCATTTGTCCATTTCATCAAGCGTGGCATTAAATTGCGCACTTCTTCAGGAGAGGCAACGTTAAGTGTTCCTATTACTTCATCTCCTTTTTTGATTTTGATTATTTTACTTTGCTCTTTAAAAATACTTATCTTTTTTGCCCCGGTAAATACGGCGTGTAGGCGACATAAAAGTTCTACATCTAAAGGTTGGTCCTGCCAGCTATTGGCTATTTCCTTAAAATTTCGACCAAAGCTAGACACATCGCCGAGTAATTGCAGCGAGGTTGTATGATTCTCCATAGCCGACCATGCGCCCTTAAATTCGTCAATTTCACAGACGAGCTTTAGCATTTTTGGCGTAATTTCTATATTCTGAAGACCAAGCATGTAGCCGACTATAGCCATGAATAAAGCTTAGATCAATCACCAAGAGTGAAAAGTTATAAAACTTACATTCTATCGGGAATTTCTATACCTAATAGTTCTAATATTAAGCATAATTGTTTATGGCTTTGTTGGCATAATGCAAGGCGAGAGGTTTTTATCTTTTTATCAGGTTCTGATAAAATATGACAGTTCCCATAAAAAGAGCTGAATTCCTGCGCCAGCCTATATGCATAATCACATAATATATGTGGTGAATTTTGGTTTATAGCATTATTAAAATGATCAGGAAATTCGCTTAGTAATAATGCAATGTCGCGGTCTATATCATCAATTTTTAATGAATTAATTTCTATTTGATTTTCGATTCCAGCTTTGCGTAATAATGATTGTATGCGTACCGCTTGATAAAGTAAGTAGGGTCCTGTTTTGCCTTCAAATGAAGTCATGCGATCTATATCAAATATATAATCAGTGACGCGGTCATTACGAAGATCTGCAAATTTAAGCGCGGCTATAGCAACTTTATGGGCAACATTTTTGCGTTCTAACTCATCCATATCTTTGGCTAGCGCTGCCTCATTAAGGCGTAAAGTGGCTTTTTCCTTTGCCATAGAAATCAAATCGCTAAGGCGCATAACCCCGCCAGCTCTGGTTTTAAATGGCTTGCCATCACTACCATTCATTGTGCCAAAACCTGCAAAGACAAGATCTACTTTATCTTTCGGGGCAATGCCTGCAATATGCACGGCGCGGAAAACTTGCTCAAAGTGAAGATGCTGACGTTGATCTACTATATATATTATCTTAGATGGATTATAGGTTTTAATGCGATCAATAATTGTTGCCATATCAGTTGTACTGTATAAAACGGCGCCATCAGATTTAAGCAGGATAAGTGGTGGTATTTCTTTTTTATCATCTTCTTTTGATACAGGCATAATTAAAGCACCGTCGCTTTCGATCGCCAGATTACGACGTTTTAAATCATTAATCATATCTGTAATATAAGGGTGAGCGTCGCTTTCACCTTTCCACTCATCAAAATGTACTCCTAATGCATCAAAATTTTTCTTTATGCCTTCAATGGAAACATCAATAAATTTCTTCCATGTTTGGGTGTATGTTGGATCGCCCTCTTGTAATTTTCTTGTAGCTTCACGAGCAAGAGCCAAGCGTTTTTCATCTTCTTTGCAGGCGGCGGCGGCTTTTGGGTAAATTTCGGCTAGCATATCCATGGTGATCTCTCCATCGAAGCCCATGAGTTCAAGCTCTGATAAAATCATTCCCATTGGTGTTCCCCAATCGCCCATATGAATATCACTAATTGTATTATATCCCGCATATTTATATATGCGTCGCAGCGCATCTCCGATTATTGAGCTACGCAAATGCCCAACATGCATGGCTTTAGCAATGTTAGGGCCGCCATAATCAAGAACTATATTTTGCCCTTCCCCGGATTCTTTTATGCCGTATTTTTTATCATTACTTATTTCTTTTATATGATTTTCTATAAATGAATCATTTAGGGTAATATTTATAAATCCAGGACCACCAATGGAAATTTCCTTGAATATGTCTTTATTCAAAGTGTTTTTTTTCACTTGATCTATAATATCTTTAGCAACATCATGCGGTTTTTTACGGGCAATTTTTGCACTAGCCATTGCTCCATTACATTGGAATTGACAATTTTGCCCTTGTTTAGAGACATTTATTTTTGCGTTTGCTCTAGGAAGCTCTAATTGTTCAAATACAGTTTCAAAGATTTTTGTTAAATGTTCGCATAAAGATGACATTTCTTGATAATTCCATTTATTATTGCCAGTAATGCTATTTGCATACTATATTTAACTGGTTTTGAATAGTGAAAGACTTAACAATTATGGTAAGAAGGCGTCGCCCTTACATTAATATTAAAAAAGAAGTTAGCTGTGATATACCGCTAGATGATGTTATTGCTCTACCATTTGATGATTTAAAAGATAAATTTACTGATTATGCGAGGTTTAAAGGTTTTGATTTAGATAATGTTGAAATAAATAAAAAGGGGATAAGAGGCAGTTTTACTGATAAATCAGGTGTGTCATTTAAGATCACTATTAAACCTGTGGGGGATAGGTCAAGACTTGAGGGGTCAATATCTAAAATAATGGAATCAAAAGACGATGCATATATAGTTGGTAAAAGCGCAGAAGAATTTACCGATGCGCTTTTTCAAGGGTAATTATTAATAAAATAAATATACGCAATTTTATGCGTCTATATCCGCTTTTAGTGCGTTATCTTGAATAAATTCACGCCGTGGTTCAACAACATCACCCATTAAAGTTGAAAATATTTCATCGGCCTTAATTGCATCGGAAATATTTACCTGTAGTAAAGTGCGAACATTTGGATCAAGTGTTGTTTCCCAAAGCTGTTCAGGGTTCATTTCCCCCAAACCTTTATAGCGTGAAATTTGTAAACCCTTGCGTCCAGATTCTAATACATAATCATAAAAGGCGGCTGGACCATTTACCTTAGTAAGTGTCTTACCACTAGTTATTATCTCAACAGGTTTATCAAACACATCACTTAACCAAGAATAAGCAGCATGTAATCGCACTGCATCGGCAGATCGTATATGATCAATCGACAAGTCAACGCGCTGTGTTATGCCTCTTGTTGTTTTAGAAAAAGAATATCCTTTATCAATTGAAAATGATCCTTTCCAACCTGTTTCCTTGCTGTTTTCAAGTGTATCAAGACGAGCCGCCGTTTTTTTGGCATAATCCTTGCCCATATCTTCATCACGAATAACATTATCATTAAAAGCCCCCGTAATCGCCGCTTGTTCAACCACGCGACGGTTTCCTGTGCGGCTTGATAGAGCATTTATTGAATTGCGAAGACTTCTGGATTTTAGTAATAAATCACGTAAATCATTACCACTGCGGTTTTCGCCATTGCTATCAATTATAACAGTGTCATAAATGGCAAGATCAATAAGATAATCTTCTAAAGAACGCTCATCTTTTAGATAAAGCTCGCTGGATTTTCCTTTTTTAACCTTAAATAATGGTGGTTGTGCGATATATAGATAACCGCGTTCGATAATTTCAGGCATATAGCGGAAAAAAAATGTCAGTAATAGCGTACGGATGTGCGCTCCATCAACATCTGCATCTGTCATTATAATAATTTTGTGATAACGCGCTTTTTCAATATCAAATTCTTCTGGTCCTATAGATGTTCCAAGTGCGGTTATAAGTGTTCCTATTTGGTCAGATGAAATCATACGGTCAAAGCGTGCGCGCTCAACATTTAAAATCTTACCGCGCAAAGGAAGTATTGCCTGATTATGACGATCACGGGCTTGCTTAGCAGAGCCTCCAGCTGAATCTCCTTCAACTATGAAAATTTCAGAAATTGAGGGATCCTTTGACTGGCAGTCTGCTAGTTTTCCGGGCAATGAGGAAACGTCCATAACCCCTTTGCGGCGGGTGAGCTCTCTGGCTCTACGAGCAGCATCGCGGGCAAAGGCTGCTTCAGAGATTTTATCAACTATAGTTTTGGCTTCTGATGGATTTTCTTCTAACCACGTGCCAAAATATTCGGTTATTGCACCTTCAACAACTGGGCGCACTTCAGATGATACAAGCTTATCTTTAGTCTGTGATGAGAATTTTGGATCAGGAATTTTTAAAGATAACACGCAAGTAAGTCCTTCGCGCATATCTTCACCAGTTAATTTGATCTTCTCTTTTTTTAAAAGTCCTTTTTCTTCTATATATTTACCAATTACGCGAGTTAGAGCGGCTCTAAAGCCTGCTAGATGAGTGCCTCCATCGCGCTGGGGTATATTATTGGTAAAGCAAAGCATTGTTTCATGATATGCATCTGTCCATTCCATTGCCAGATCAACACTAACTCCGCTTTCTTCATCGAAATGGCTTATAGCAATAGTAGAGCCTATAATTGGCTTTTTAGATCGGTTTAGATATTCAACAAATTTGGTTATTCCCCCTTCAAAATGAAGGTGAGATGTTTGCCAATCTTCTTCATTATCAGCGCGCCGGTCTGATAGATAAATATTCACGCCAGAATTAAGAAAAGCCAGTTCACGTAAACGATTTTCCAATGTTTTAAAATCAAATTCGGTAATTGCAAATGTTTCTGGTGATGGTAGAAAAGTAACTGATGAACCGCTGCGCTCTCTTTCATCAAGGTCGCGTATTGGTTTTAGGTCTTCACCCGCTTCACCATGCTTAAAACGCATGTACCATTCTTTGCCGTCGCGGCGGATATTAAGCTCTAAATATTCTGATAGTGCATTTACAACCGACACACCTACGCCATGCAAACCACCTGATACTTTATAAGAATTATCATCAAATTTACCGCCAGCATGCAGTTGAGTCATAATAACTTGCGCGGCAGAAACTTTTTCTTCCGCGTGTTCCCCAACGGGGATTCCACGACCATTATCTTTTATTGTAACTGAGCCGTTAGCATTTAATATTACATCTATACGATCGCAATATCCAGCAAGAGATTCATCTATAGCATTATCGACAACTTCATATACCATGTGGTGAAGCCCTGTACCATCATCTGTATCACCTATATACATACCAGGGCGTTTGCGAACGGCCTCTAATCCGCGTAAAACCTTGATTGAATCGGCACCATAATCATCATTATCGCCAGTTGGTTGAACACCTGCTTCACTCATTTATTTCTCTTACCTTAAAATTACCTGAAAACACTGGATTTCTCGCAGTTTCTCTTACGATTTTTCTAATATTCATGTATAGCACAGCGATATACGGAAAAACAGGATAAAGGGCGGATTTTTATCTATTTTTTCAACAGGCTAACTATATGAAATGCAGGGTATTTTTGTTATGGTATAGGTATAATTAGGTGTATATGTATTATTAAAAATAATAAGTATGTAAGTGGAAAGAGTTTATATGAGTGATGAAATTCCTAAAAAGCCAGAATATGAAATAGTTGAAAATGATGATATGGATATAAATAGCAGTATCTCATCTATACCAAGAAAAAAATCTTTTTTAAAACAATTTATCAGCGGTGAATTTGTTACAAATATTATACTAGCTGGTTTATTTTCAGTTTTTCTTAGTGTCTTTTATAATAGCTATAATGAGACCCCTAAATTCAGCACTTTGCTTATGATGATTCAAGTTAGTTGTATTGTGCTGTTTTTTTTAATACGTATATCGCCATCAAAAACATCCATGGATCCAAAGGATTGGACCATCGCTATTATAGCGACTTATTTGCCCATGATAATTACACCTGTTGATGCACAAGGTGAGATAGCTATATTATTTATTTTGCAGTTAATTGGTATTTTAATATCAATAGCGGGGCTGATTAGTTTAAATAATAGTATAGGAATAGTTCCTGCTGTTCGTGGTATTAAAAAAAAGGGGCTTTATAGTTTGATCCGTCACCCAATATATTTAGGATATTTTATTTCTATGAGCGCTATGGTTCTTCAGAATCTTACAATATTAAATATTATTATTATTATTGCGATATATGCAACGGAGATTTATAGAATCTTTGCGGAGGAAAAGCTTTTATCTGAAGATCCAGAATATCAGGAATATAAAAAGCGTGTTAAATGGAGATTACTGCCCTTTATCTGGTAGTAAGTTAAGTGGATATTTATCAGATGAATGATGCTTTATTTAAACATGTTCGCGTTCATTATAAAAATATGCAAGGCTATAGCTCAGCAGGAATGGAAGATGGTAAAGATAAGGGTAAAATATACCTTAATGCTAATGAAAACCCTTACCATTTACCGGGGTTAGAGGGTCTAAACCGCTATCCTGAGCCACAGCCGTTGGCGTTGTTAGAAGCTTATGCCCAAAATTATGGCGTGGAATATGATCAGGTGGCTATGACGCGCGGGGCTGATGAAGCTTTGGTTATTCTGACTAAGGTTTTTTGTGAACCTCATCGGGATCAAATTCTTATAGCGCCACCAACTTTTGGAATGTATGCGGTTGACGCTAATTCTATGCCTTGTGGGGTTGTAGAAGTTCCTTTAATTAAAAAAGATGGAATGTTCTTTTTGGATAAGGATCAGGTCATTAAAAAGGCAACTAATCCAGAAAATAATATAAAAATTGTATTTTTATGCTCTCCTAATAACCCTACAGGGAATAGTTTTTCTCATGAGGATATTTTTGAAATTTGTGAGGCTCTAGAAGGTTATTGTGTAGTTGTTCTTGATGAAACTTATGCTGAATTTTCTGAAAATGGTTCTATGGTCGGTGATTTGGAGAGTACGCCAAATTTGATAATATTACGTACCCTTTCCAAGAGCTATGCCTTTGCAGGTGTGAGAATGGGTTGCATAGTTTGCGCAGATAGAGATTTTATTGATTTAGTTAAGATAAAGGTTTTAGATGCTTATCCATTACCGCGTTTGAGTATAGAGGCTGCTTTTCATGTTTTATCGCCGCAAATCAAGGAAATAGCGTTAGAAAATATTCAGAAAATTTTAGCGCAGCGCCGGCGCATGGAAAAAGCTTTGATCGAATTTTCTAATGTTATTCATGTTTATCCTTCAGATGCAAATTTTTTGCTTGTTGAAATGAAAAATGCCAAGAAGTTTTATGATTTTGCAGCCGATCATAATGTTATATTACGCGATTTTTCTGATAAGAAAGGAACAGAAAATTGTCTGCGTATTTCCATAGGCACACCAAAGGAAAATGATATTGTTCTTAATTTATTAGAAAAATTTAAACTATAGTAACTTGCATTTATTTTATGACTTTGTTGCTGTGTTTTTTGCGCCTTGTTCTAAAATAAAGCTAGATCACTATATAATTTTTTGTTCTTGAATTTTTATTTGCTCAGCATCAATAAATTGTGCAGATTTTTCTATATCTGAAAATAGTGCTTTGTCTGTTCCAGTAAGCCAGCATTGTGCGCTAAGATCATTTAATATTTCATAAAGCGCATTTCTTCGACTCTCATCAAGATGTGCGGCAACTTCATCAAGTAAAATTATTGGTGGAATTTTACGCTCAGCTTTTATCAGGCGTGTATGAGCCAGTATAATACCGATAAGCAGGGCTTTTTGCTCTCCTGTAGAGCATTGATCGGCGCGCATCTTCTTTGCCTCATAAATAACTGATAAATCAGATTTATGAGGGCCTATAACAGATCCGCCAGTAATGGCATCACGCTCACGGCTGTTTTTTAACTCATATTTGAATTTATCTTCAACTTCTATTGCGGGCATAGACCATAGAAGTTCTTCTATATTTCCTTTTATAAAAATTCTGGCTTTGGGAAAATATTTATCTATTTTTGAATTATTTGCTGCTTGAAGTCTTTGGCAAAAATCAAGGCGCGCAGCGGCAATAGCAATTCCAGTTTCTGCCATTTGTTGCTCAAGAGCGCTAAGCCAATTATTATCATTTTGTCCATCGCGTAATAATTTTGAACGTTGAGACATTGCATTTTCATAGCGTATAACTCGTCCTGAATGTCCTGAATCAAATGTAAATACCATACGATCAATAAATTTTCTGCGTTCTCGTCCTGAATCCATGAATAGGCGATCCATTTGTGGGGTAAGCCAAACGCAAGATAGATATTCTTCTAATTTTGCTTGGCTTTTAAGAGTTTGACCATTAACCCTTATTGTTCGTTTTTCTCGCCCTTTTCTACTTTTAGGATCAAGTCCCGTTCCTATACGCACTTGTCCGTATGATGTATTTAAGATTCCTGCAATTGCCCAAGGCCTAGAAATAGCGGTATTTTGAATATCCATAACACGTGCGCTGCGTAAACCTCTTCCAGAGGATAGCAGGGAAACAGCTTCTAAAATATTAGTTTTTCCAACCCCATTTTTACCATGAAGTACAATTAGCCCATTTGATAAATCATTTATCGCAGCGCTTTCATAGCATCTAAAATTATAGAGTTTTAATTGTTTGACCGTGCTCATAACTATCCTTTTAAAGCATAGTCATATTAAAAACAAATCTTCTAATATATGATTTAATGTACAAAACTTGACATATTGTTCTATAAGAACATATATCATTTATATATTAATTGTCGCGCATTAAAAAGCAGGTGTAGTTATGAGCGTTAAGGATTATTTAAAAGCAGGGGCATTGAGCGCAGCTTTAGGCTTTGGGGGGGCGGCAGATGTTTTAGCTCAAGATGTTGATGATAAGTTAAGGCAAGATACTTCTGTTTCTCAGGATTTTACAAAAAAACGCTTAGAGCTAGAGAAAATTAAAGTTGATCATGTTGAGATAATTGTAAATGGTAATAAGTTACAACCATCTTTAAGTAGTAGGCTTACCCGTGGAATTAAATTTGAAAGTGCTGGAGATGCTTTTGATTTAAATAATAAACTTCAAGAAGCGCTATCATCTGATAAGAAAAGTTTGTTAAAACGAATTTTATATAGACAAGGAATACAAGATACTAGCACCGCTTCAGTATCTGTTAAGGCATATAGTGGAAATGAGGTGGTTAAAGTTTTTAGTGCTGATGATGCTCAAAAATTAAATAGATCAAATGTACCTAATGCAACAGATGCGAAAACATATAGGCAAAGAGGCAAAGAAAGAACAAGGAACAATCTCCGCAATCTTAGGGGCAGAGGCACCCATCAATCATTAGATATTGACTAGACTTTGTGTGGAGCGGTG
>JALTAZ010000101.1 GCA_027075555.1 Micavibrio sp. | reverse complement strand
ACTATAAGTCCAGGAATTCCAAAAACCATTAAATATTCAAAAAATTGCGACTTGATGTTCAGTGCTTGCTTGCCTTCTCTTTGAATATAGCTTTCAAGTTCGCTTATATTAGTGTTTGGCAATAGGCTATTTCTCATAAATTCTGAAGTAGGATACATATATTTTATAATGGCAGGGATATAGCCAGAATAACCTACGCCAAATGGGTTTTGTGTTACTGAAGCAATACTACTTAATATTAGTATAGATCTTGTTGAAGTTGAAGTTGAGTCCGCAATATCAATGTTAAATCTTTCTGATAATCTACCAATAACAAACCAAGTTAAGGACACAATTAAAATTAAGGTTAGAATTTTAAATAATATATTTTTGCCGTTGGAAAAAGTAAAAGTTAGACCCAAAGCCATTATCAGGCATATCATGGTTCCTTTTGAGTTTGTTATTATAACAGTAAAAATTATGGCTATGGTGATTATAAGAATTTTGAATATAGCTTTGTTTGCAATGGCTGCATTGATTAGACATAGAATTACTATACTAGCGGCTAAGGTGCTTTGTTCAAGAGAGAACCCTCTAGGCGTTGTAACAGCGTGTGAAGCTTGGAAAAATGAAGGAAATGCAAATATTCCTAATATATCGACCAGTATATATCCGGCTATGCTAATTCCTAAAGCTATTAAAATTGAAAGCTGTATTACCTTTGTAGGTTTTGGCATTATGAATATAGGATATAGGAGTAATATATTTAATATTGTGTTGGTTATAGTTTTTTTGAGTAGGAATTTAAGGCTAATATCACCAGCATCAACCATTATCACCCCCCAAATTGTTGGAATAATGCTGTATGTCAGGAATAACAGGAATAGTAACTCAGTTTTTTTTGAAACGTTACTATTTTGTATTCTTATGATAAATGCAAATAGGCAAAATATAGCTATTGGTAAGAAAGATGGTGATGCCCCTAAATATCGTAAGGGCGTAAGCTGTAGGGCTGTATTTTGGAATGGTACAATAATAATAGCGAAGGCAAATAGAGCTGTAAGTATCCAATATGATTGCTGATTATGGCCATTATTAGAATTTTGGTTCTGGTCTTTTATTTTAACCATGATATGCGTATCTATTTTTTGTTATCAGAAGTTCGGGCGATAGTCTCTTCTATAGCCTTGTATATATTTTTAGCCAAATTGTCTTGTGAAAAACGTTTCGCGTGCTTGATTGCATAATCTCGCCAATTTTTTAGATTTTTTGGGTTGTCTAATATATTTTTTAGCGCCAGTTCCCAATCTTTTTTATTACCTGCCTCAACTAATTGCCCATTTTTATTATTTTCGATTAGCTCTGGTATTCCACCTTTATTGCTCCCTATAACAGGTAATCCCTTTGTTAACGCATTTATTACAACCCCAGGAGAGTTTTCAGCCCATAATGAAGGTATAAGCAAAACTTCACTATTAGCCATGTAATTACTTACTTCCTCTTGATTTACATGACCTGTAAATTTACACCAATCAAGGTTGTTTGCTATATTTTGTAGGCGTTCCTTATCAGGGCCATCGCCTACTATTGTTAGGGTAAATTCGTAATTCTTTGATAGGTTTTTGCATATATCTATAAGTAAATCTACGCCTTTAGTTACATCTAAACGCCCTACATAAAGCAGCCTAGTTATTCTTGATTCTACGCGTTTGGTTTTTGCTTTTGGATAAGAATTGGCATTTAATATCGCTTTACTATGGTATCTATTAAGCGGGAATGACTTTCCTATTTTATCAAGATTGGCTTGAGAGGGAGAACAAATAGTAATTCTTGGAACTTTTCTGATTATTCTTTCTTGATGTTGGCAAGAAAATTTGCATGGGATGCATTGGTCTATGCATTCTTTACCTTTTGAGAACATTGATCTTTTGATACAAACTAGACCAAGGTCATGATGGAAATACAATGCGGGTATATCACGTTTTGCGATTTCCTTTATTACGTTATGGCCTAGCCCTTGCAATATATGTATATTAACAAAATCAGGCTTAAATTCATCAAAGACCTTAGCAGCTATCTTTCTATTTGCTGGATCAAAATGGTCTTGAAAATGCCAAATTGGTTTTTGCCATTTTTTACCGAGTTTGTGGATACTATAGGGTCTTGGCATATAAATACGCCACATTTGCAGCCCTTCATATAATTCACCGTTCATCACGTCATCAGGTGTTGGCGCAGTTGTTAATACTCCGACCTCGTGACCTTGATTGCGCAGCCATTTGGCAAGGTTATAGCTTGAGAACTCTGCTCCTCCACCAAAAAAAGGCGCAAACATTCCTGATATAGACATAAATTTCATTGGCTGTCGTCCTTTTTCTTGGGGAATATTTTTGCAGGAATACCTACAGCAACCATATCATCAGGAACATCTTTTGTGACAACTGCATTTGCCCCTATGATTGCATTTTTGCCTATGCTTACCGCGCCTATTATTTTTGCACCAGCATATATAAGTGCATTATTTTCAACCATAGGATACCCCCCCCCACTATAATTCGCTCGCCCTAGGGTAACTCCTTGATATATAGATATATTATCCTTAATATTAACACCAGTTCCTATTATTAGACATGATGGGTGAGGGAAATATAATCCTTTTCCATATTTTGCCTTTGGACTGCAATCTGCTCCTGTAATAATGCAGGTTATGTACCATATCAGGGTGGTTAGTAATTTTCCTATTATAGGAATTTTTATAGTTTTTTGTTGTAAACGAATGGAAAAAGCAAGTTGAAACCCATGTTGTAATAATAGCAACCTAATAAA
>JALTAZ010000100.1 GCA_027075555.1 Micavibrio sp. | reverse complement strand
GTCCGAAGCTTTGCTCTCTACTGGCGCGGCAGGGGTTTCGGCTGGCTTTGCCGGAGCACCACCGCCAAATATTGCAGGTTTCACGCTCCCGCCTTCAGTTGATGGCGGCTTTGCTGGCGCAGTAGCTGGGGGCACGTCCGAAGCTTTACTCTCTACTGGCGCGGCAGGGGTTTCGGCTGGCTTTGCCGGAGCACCACCGCCAAATATTGCAGGTTTCACGCTCCCGCCTTCAGTTGATGGCGGCTTTGCTGGCGCAGTAGCTGGGGGTGAATTAGTATCCTTCTTATAGTTGCCAAATAGATTTTCTTTAACATCTTGCGCGGCCTTGACTAAGGCTTCATCTTGTGTAGATACTTTAGAAACAGTCGAATTGTCTTTATTGCCACCAAATAGATTTTCTTTAACATCTTGCGCGGCTTTAACTAAGGCTTCGTCCTGAGTAGAAGCTGTAGAACCTCCAAAAACCGATGGAGGGGACTTGACGGCCTTAGGCACAGTATCTGTCGTAGCCACAGATGATAGCGGTGATGACTGAGGCTTTTGCTGAACCGAAGCAGATGTTTGAGAAGACTTAAGCTGATTTGGCGGGGTAATACCTCCTTTTCCACCGCTAGATCCACCCGTAGCCCTACCAGCATTCTCACTTGCAGGAGGTATATCATTGGTAATCGCATGAATTTGAACAAGAGCAGCAATACCAGCATCAACAGGATCTACCCCTTCTTTATTATTATTTACAAAACCATCATTCATTGCCGCGATTTCCGCAGAAGTTTCAACCGCCACGTCCGCGCGCAAAGCAGTCCAAGTCTTATTGACCATAAGATCACGCAATTTCGTTATTGCACCAGCATGTTTGATTAGCGCTTCATCTGGAGGTGGCAACGACATATAGCGAGTAACGCGCATAGCCTTGGCAAAACCAGGATTTGAATAAAACACAGCACAATCAACAACCGTTTCACCATAGGTAATGACTGCTTGCCCCTCTTTAAAACCACGCAAACCATCATAACTAGCACGCGGTCTTAGCTGCACTCCTGCTTGTTTTGTATCGTGGTAAGCACCAAGATCACCACCACCTGACATTTGGAAACCAGAAACCTCCGTAACCATTGCGCTACCAACTGTTTTTTCAAAGAAGTCTTTTGTTTCCGTTGGATCTTCAAGTTTCCCAAATAACTTAATGTTACAGTTAGCAGTGATTGATTGAGCCTCTTCACGAACCCGTTTTTTCATAGCCGGCAAATCCTGACCAGCAAAAACCAAAGAAAACCCAAGTGAACGAGCCTGAGCAGCCATAACCGCCATACCCTCAGCCACATAATAACCAACCTCATCAAAAACTGTCATGAACGGAGTGGAAGAGTGCGTTGGCTTATTTTCAATAACTGATGAAGAATCCCCCTCAACAGTTGAACCAAGGGTTGAACCCATCATACCTTTAATAGATGCAGAAACAATTTTACCTAAATTAGCAACCTCATCGCCTGATTTTTCAAGAGCAGGAACAAGAACGACCAAAATACGGCGATTGAGAACTACATCAACCATATCAACATCTGCAGCTTGCGTATCAAAGATATATCCATAATCATCCCCCAGAGACTGCAGTGAACGTGTAAACTGCATAGCCAAATAACCATGCTGCTGTGATGCTGTTTCCGTATTATATTGCGGCGTATCTGGGCCTGGTGGTTTAACTTTACCCTCATCATCATAGGCATCAGCAATAAATCCTGGCAATGTATCAAGATAACCATTCAATCCTGCTCTAACTTCTGCGGGTACGACTTCATCACGCGCAAGTTTAATAACATTATTCAACGATAAATATTCGCGTATTGTGCGAACCGACATAGGAATTTCTTGATTATCCCTTTTCCATGTAAGTACGGGCATCATAGATCCCACTAAAGAAACGGCACGTTCCTTCCACATGGCATTATCACCACCACTTTCTGGCATTAAACTAACAAGCATATTAGTAAGATACGATGCAGAGCCTGATGAAAATGGGTTCATAGTATTAGATGGCGCCTGAACATCGGCATTACCTGTCATATAATTTAAAACAAGCAAATCATCATCACGCCCAAAACGCCTTACTAATGAAGATAATGAAGACCATAAGTCAGTATCAGCCTTACCATCGACGTAGACAAAACCAGATCCCCACGACATGGCGTTAGTAACAAGAGATTTTAGCCCTTCCGTTTTACCAGCACCCGTAGTACCAAGATAAAGAATATGTGTTCTAATATCAGAATTAGTAAACCAAACCTCTTCATTTGTTTTTTCAACATTACCAAGATATAAAATACCCTCAGCCGGTCCAGCTTTGCCATTTCTACCATTATTACGATCTTTATATTTTGATCCTAGTGGCAATTTAAATGCCAGACTCCTATCTCTGGAAACCAGCCAAAGGAAATATATAAATAAAATTAAAACTATTAAATCAGCAAATGTAAGAGCCCAGTCATTAATATAAATAGCAAAACCCGATAATAAAAATATCAAAGTTGAGTATGTAGGACTAGATAGAGCATCTGCAAACCTTATAGATAGCGGGCGCACATCCCGCAATATCGCCTCATGCTTATGCTCATACTTTCTTTGGTCTAACGCCATTTACAAGAATACTCCAATTATCTTTTACTCAAAAAATCATCAGCAGAAACAGGAACTCCCGCAGATTGACGAGCATCAACATTCCCGCCAGCAACGCTAGTACCGCCAACTTCTGATATTTTTTCAGGAACTGATGACGATACTGTCCAAATCAATATTAGTACAATGACAAGAGATACTGCTAAAAATGCGCCAAGTTTATCACCGCCTTCTTCTTTTGAAGATTTAGAACTAGATGCCATGCCCCCATTATTACTATTAGCTGGATTAGCACTGACCATAGTTGCACCCTTAATTTGCCCTTGTGCATTTTGCAACGCTTCGGAAGTTTCCATTAAAACTTCAACCGCGCTTTCTTTACTATCAAATACGGCTATCTCATCGATCTCACCATCTTGTTTTTTAAGCAATAAAGCATAATTCTTTTTTTTCTTATCTTCTTGAATGGTAAAAGCCGCAGATTGCGCCTTTTCTATATCCATATGCCAAACAACAGGCATTTTTGCATTTGGCAAAGATAAAATTATCTTGCCATCAACTATTTTAACTGAAGAAGCTAAAACATCTTTTTTTTCTGCTGTATTATTTTTCATATCTTTTCTCTTCTTATTAAATATCTAATTGCAACCACATATAAAATTAAACAGCCTTCTTGATACCGCGTTTTTTAGATTTACTATAATCTAACTGAGGTATAGGACGAGCCTTTATTGACGACATATATTCTTGGATAGTATCAACGGCGTGATCAACTTTAGGAACAGGTATCGGACGTTGTGTCATTTTTTCAGCTTTAAAATGCGACATAGCCCCTAGAGCCTCCATATGGAAACTCTGTCTACCCATATTATTAAGGGCATACCACAAATTTCTATCATGAGCACGCAACCATACAAACTGCCCCGAAGGAAGAACCCCGCCCTCTTCACGGGCATATTGCAAGGCGCGCAACATAGCCGTTGTTTCAAAAGCATGGCGGTTCACCTGAGATAAAGTGGATCCTGAAATATTTTTATCCTTCAAAACCTTCCTTGCATCACCAAGAAGTTTTCTATCTTTTGATAAATTCAAACCACCAGATAACGACCAGCACCTAGCAACCCTTCCTAGCATATTATCTGACTCGCCTCTTTTTCTTGAAGCTTTCAGACAAAACGCAGCCAATAATATCTGCTTATGATTATCTATATTATTAACCCCGCGCCAAGGTTTGCCAAGCTGCTTTGTAAAAACTCGCGCGGCATCATCTCTATCTATCTTACCATCAGGAACTTGAATAGCATTATACGCCAACCATTCCTCAGGTCCTAATGCCTCTGCAAATAATGGCAATTCAGCAGGAACAGGGGCACCAGGAGGTCTAGGTGGCTGAGTTGCTGGATTAAATTTTACAAACGGCGTTATAACAGGAAATACCCGCGATTGAACTTCAATCAATTTCTCAAGATCAAGTTTGCGCCTATAACGCGTTCCAGGGCCGTTAAACATGCACCACAACGCCCCAGAGCCAATTAAAAATATTATAGGCCATTTTAAAGGCTGCATCGCCATAGCGCTAAATTTTGCCAAATGCATATATTCAAGCTCTTGCTTATCATATTCTGCAACTCCATCTTGGTGGAATATTTTTCCAGTTCTTGGGCTTCTAGCATCAAACCCTTCAAAATGAGCAAACCAGTTTTTGTGACGACCATTTATAAAAAACTCATAACCATCTGGAAGGAACCATGAGATCAACCACATCTCACCATAACGTATCCAGCGAACTATTTCTCTTACCTCGGTATCAAAAAACACCCAAAACAACCATATCACAACGCCAAATATAGCGAGCATCAAAGCCCAACCTATACTATTATCATATAAAGTATCACTCGATTGTTGACCTGCCGACACGTCTTTTAAACCCTATTCTATATTAGATAATGCAAACTCAATAACACCAAAGCGTAATTTAACAGAAAAGAGTATAAAAAACCAATAGTTAAGATCATATAAATCTGTTTATTTTATTTATTCACCTATACCACACATAATAAAGTATAAAATTTCATAATTTTATACTAGACAAAATTTTATCTCTCGTATAGTAAGTATGTTTCTAAAATTTGAGTGCCGCAATAGCTCAGATGGTAGAGCAGTTGATTTGTAATCATCAGGTCCCGGGTTCGATCCCTGGTTGCGGCACCACTCTGTTTTTCGCATCAATAATGAAAAAGTTGCAGACTGTAAAGCTAATTATCACTTATAATTACTGAATATGGATTTTCCCTAACATCATAACTCGGGGAATTCGTTAACCCTTGTGATAAAAGAACGTCAATCGCATTTTTAAATGTTCCACTTATATATACATCATAATCCAGCCTATATATCTCCTTTGCCTGCCACAACAAAGAAATATTTTCCTCTTGGCTCCATTTTAACAAAACGGATTTAAGCGTTTGTCCACTTTTTGCCTGCCATATACGTATTTTGTTACTCGGCTCTAAGCGAGGCTCCAGCGATTCTGATAACTCTGATGACAGTATATCATCTGGCAGAATTAGTTCCTTGTTCAAAGTTAAATCATTGGCTTTATCACCTATAGAATTGCCATAAATATTTAAACTATCATCTACCAAAGATAGATCTGACCCAAGGTCTAAAGACATTTCCTTTGCATTTAACAAATCAACAGTAGATATTATATCTTTATTTTCATTCCTTATTTCAGTTTTTTTTTTGCTCTATCAAAACTCCTTCTTCTTCCAAAATATTAGGCTGCACAGATTCATTTTCTCCTGGATCCATTATATTCTCACGATCAATTACTACATCATTAACATTTTCATTATCAGGTGATAACTCCACAGCATCAAAAGCGGGTTCTGCAACCTCATCTTCATTATCACCTCCATTGCCCTTAACTATATCCACAGGGTCAATAAGATCTTCTACCATTTCATTATTGTTGTCATCGTTACTGTCAATAGTTTCATCTAAATCCATAGAAGAATTATCAAAAATATCACCTTCGAATTTTGGAGATGAATCACCATAAACCTCACGCAAGGCGTCATTCATCTCACCTTCAGGAGATGACGTTGTCTGAATATCAATATCTTCTTTAGTCTTTTCGACTTCAGCACCTTCATGAAGTGACTTTTCTTTACCATCATTTTCGATAGTTTTTTCCAAAGATTTTGTATCATCGACTACAAGGAGGGAATCATCGCCCCCACCACCTTCCTTGGCATTAACAACATTATTCATATTGTTATTATCTGCCTTACTAATATTGACTTTCTTATGCTCAACCTTCTTAGCGTCATCTTCTTTACTGACAGGGACAAAAGATTCATCAACACTCAATAAAATCTTTTTACCTTTTATTGCTGATTTCACACCAATCTTAGAAGTAGCATCCGCTAAAACTTCATTCCAAGGCTTGCCACCCTGCCAAGATACCCTAGCACCAGGATTTACACCACTACCAAAGGAAAAAGCATATTTAGCAGGAACAATTTGACGCAAAGCAAGAGCCAATGGCATATCCTTACCAAACCCTTCTATGATCTCATAACTTTCTGGCACATTCCAATTTATTACTTCCTCTTTACTTTCTTCTACAAAATCCTCACCAAGTGGATAAGGATTAATCGTAAGTGATGATTTAACATTTTTTGCTGGAGGCTCCATTACTTCAACATCATCGACCGAATCATCATCAACTACTATTACTTCTATAGCAGGCTCTTCTTCTAATTCATCAATAGCGCCTAACTCGCCGTTGGTTTCATCAATAGCCTTCCCTTCTACAGGAGCCGGAGGAACGGGCATATTCATATCAGGAACAGGAACAATCTCAACAGGCGGATCAACTTTTTCTGGAGGAGTCCACTCAAAACCAGCATTTGCAATCTTTGGCACACAAACAGCCAAAGCTGCTAAAGACAGGCAAGTTGATAATAAATAACGATTATATCTCGAACTCATATTCTTATTCCCAAACGTAATTAATGGCATATTTAAAAAATAAAACAAAACTAATGACACCCAAAGCATAAATGCCAACTAAAACAGAATATCCATCTATGCAATAGAATTCAAGTCTTTGGAAATAAAACTTAAAGAACAAAAACAACCGCCCTAACCATAATCTACAAATTTATGGTTACTTATGCCCAAAATACCAGGTCTATCTCTACCGACCATCCAGCTCCTCAATGCACGAATGGCCGAAGGAAATGTTAGCCCCTTATTTTCTAGGAACTTAAAAATATAAAATACAGCCACGCTTAGTATGATGGTTGACCATCTAAGATACAGCAACCACACAGGAACCAAAAAAGCCACCCTAGCATCAAACCCCATGAAACGTATTGTACGCATAGTATCACGCCAATGCCAATTGAGTTTAGCTTCAATATTCTCTAGCTCTTTTACCATATGCTAACCTCCTTAAAAATATAGAAAGTATATATAATCTGACAATATAATTAGGAACTGCTAATTATATATTAAACTTCGCTTAAGCACCAGTGCTATTAGATAATAATAAATATGCCCGCCTGTCTATCTGCCCACTTTCAAAAGCAATAGCCGCTGATCTTTCCAGTGTCTGGCCATATTGTGGTATAGCGCGCTGAATTTCATTACTCCATTTGGTAAAGTGCATATCCATTAATTTTTCGCGTATTTCATCGGGGAACTTCATCCATTCGCGAATCCCGCAACGACCACCGCCAACACGCGCAACAAGAGCCTGCGTAACTACCAGACGTAAAGTTTCTATCAAAGCAACAGCCCGCTCTTCGCGTTCATCCATATCATAGGTCGACAACATGCGTTGCACTGTATTTGCAACGCCCAAAGTATGTGTTGTGGTATAAACCGCATGACCAGTTTGCGCCGCTTCAATAGATGCATTTATTGTTTCACGATCACGAGATTCCCCAACAAGAATAATTTCGGGTTTACGGCGCAAAGCATTACGAACACCATGAGCAAAATCAGGAAGATGGCGCGGTATTTCTGTTTGGGAAACCAAAGATCTTGGACTGTGAATACTGTCATAAACATATTCAATTGGTGCCTCATATGTAAGCATTTTCCCACAGCCACGTGGGCGCTCTAACATCATTCTATTACCAGCTGCAAGCAACGTACTCTTACCAGAACCAGTTGGGCCAGTAATAATAACCAAACCCTGACGAGGAGACCAAGCATCGCGAATTTCCTGCTCAATATTAAGATCATCCATAGTAGGAGGCTCACTAGGAAGCGTACGCATAGTTATCTGCGCCCCATCACGCCCCTTCGTAAGAATAGCGGTTATATTCACACGAAAACGTATGCGTGTATATCTATCTGGCCTAATCTCATAAGAAACATCAAGATCATTTCCTGAGGCCAATCGGGCTTGAGCTTCTGGACCATACAGCCTTTCTAGAAAAACCGCCATATCCGCAGCATCTAAATTCCTCAAAGTTCCAGGATAAAGCTCTCCGCCAATTTCATTATAAACAGGGCGCTCACTTTGTATAGTTATATCAGAAGAATTCTGCTTAACACACCAAAGCAACAGATCATCAATATCTTCTAGAGAAAATCTTTGAGGTTCATCTGGCCACGTTTCCGCATGGCTATCTTCGTCTTTGACAAGACTTACCGGCTTGCGGGCTTCCATGTATCGGCTCCGGTCATCAATTCTGGAATACCAGTGATCTGAACAGCGCGATCACCAACACGCATCTCATCACCACCACCTGTGACACCACGATCAATCTGAAGCGCATAAGGCGGAGAAACCATACCCTGAGCGAGCAACATTCTATACCTTATCATGCCTTGAAAATCAGACTCCAACTTAGCCAAGTCATCACGAAAAATGTCATCTGCCTGCTGAACTCCTTGAGCCCAGCCTTTTTCAACATATTCAGCCCAAATAGCGCGCTCTTTCTTATCTTGAGGTGTTAATATATCAGGTGGAGGTTTAACCTCTCCCCATTCACGCTCAAGATATTGACGCCACGTTCTAGGTGCCGAAACTATACGCGCATTACGAATAATATTATATATTTTATCTGACACTGCCGCCGTTTGCCCATCTATATCAATAAGCATAGCATTCATAGATTCTGTTATAATCGGTGGCTCAATTAAAAAACCCGACGGAGCAGAAATAAGAAGCTGAGAAAAATTAAAAACTTTGTCCAAATAGCGCGCTCTTATATCAATTTCTTGCCTGATTTCAAAAGTACGCTTTGCCAATCCCCCCCGTGCACCAAAAGATATAGCCGCTTCTTTCAAAGCATCTAAGCGAATATCCATAGATATTTCACCTATATCAACCGCCTCAGAAGCTTCATAATTCAATAGCTCATCAAGGACAACGGGGCGCTCATCTGCCGTAGTTAACGGCTTATCCGTATCAACAGGCAATGCCGTTTTTGCCGCGTGTGCATAATCAGGAATTGTCGCAACACATGAAACACCAATTATAGTACAAACAGCCGTAGTTAAAAGAAAACGCATCGTCATAAATCCTTCTTAACCGCCAACTCCTGCATTCGGCGCATAATAAATCTCAACCATACGTGACTTTGCATCAACTTTAACATCTCCACGCTTACCCAGCTGCAAGCCCGCATCTCTCAAAAGATCAACAACGCGCGAATTTTCTGCATCAATAGAAACAACAACTGGAATCGATGGCTCGCTACCTAATACAAGAAAACCATAACCCGCACGATCCGCCAAAGTTTTAACTATCGGCTCAATCGGCCCCACCCAATTAACGGTTATAGTACGTCGCAACTCTTGCGGTACATCGCTTATTGGTGACATTTGCGTTGCTGGCGTGCGTGCCTGCTCTACTGCGGCTAAAGTTTGAAGAGCAGCCGAAGCCCTATCAGCAGATTCAGCTAGCATCATAGAAACACTATCAGGAGAAGCAACAATCTGAGGACTGCCAACACTAAAGCTTTTTTGCGCGTTAGATGAGCAACCGGTGGCAAGAGAAAGAGTACATAATAGCGGTAAGAAAAGTAAGTTACGAAACATAATAATTTAAAACCCTAAAACAAAGACAACTTAGTCTATTGGGAATACTAGACAAAATTGCAACTTAAATCAAGAATAAGTAAACATATTTATGCAGTTCTTATAAAGCTTTTTTTAAAACACAACACACAACAACATATATATACGACATGTTTTGTTATATTAATAAAGCTCAATGCCACACTGAGCCTTGAATATAAAGCTTAACGATCTGTTTTTAGCAAACCATTTTTCTTCATTAAATTAATTACACGTTTTTTATATTTTTCTCCAAATTTGGGTGTTTTAGAGTGATAATGTTCCAAAGCCTTCGATAAATTCTTGGTTTTCGTAAGATGAGAACGCAAAATCCAAGCAGCCACATCAACATTTGCACAAGCATCATCACGAACCCGCTTACGTGCCGTTTCTTTGCTAACACCCCAATATTTTGCAAGCTCAGGCAGCCAAATTGTATTTATCTGCATTGGTCCCATATCATAACTGCCATTTTTGTTTTTTATTTCTTGACCAACTTTACCACCTTCTGCCTTATATATACCAGCTATCAAGGCAGGCGGCACATTATGCGTTTGCGAAGCCATCATAATACAAGCAGCAAGTATCTTTGTAGCACTCAAAGCCACCTCCTACACTATTATGAAATAATTGAAACATATTTCTTACCGGAAAGTCACTAATTTTTAAAAAAATCCATGGGCCCCTGCCCTTCTGACTTAGAGTCTCCACCCTCTTCATCATCAGAATCGCTATCATCAACATAAAAAGCCATGGGATCTTTATTTACTTGACGCTTGCGATGGCGACTCTTAGGTTTTGCACAATCACCGCCAGAAATATCCTTATCCATCTGTGCAAAAATATCATCTATATCAACAAAGCCAACATCATCCGTAAATAAATTTTCTATTTTTTCAATATCACTATCCGAAAAATGATCTGGCATAATATTTTGTGCAAGCAAAGTAAGCATCGACATCCTCTTATCAAATATTTTCCAAATATTTTCTATTTGCATGCTGCTATTTTCTTTACTCCGCTCACTATCACTTAGATTCATAATCCTATCTTTTTCCTTGTTATGACAAGAGCAGTATAAGGGTATAAGGCTACTTAAAATTAGGAGCTCACTAGATTTTTGCTCATGCAAAGAAATATCATCGCCCATTAAATGTGTTGTAAGCTCACCAGCAGCCTCTTTAAGTTTTTCAGATACGTTTTGTATCATTTTTGTTTCAGGCTGCCCAAATGAAAACTCTGCTACTGCTTCTACCAACGGTACATAATATTTTAAATATACAAGATTAGCCACTGTTCTTGATAATGGTGATAATCCTCGTATATGTTCTGGAAAAACATCATCAAGACGCCCCATAGGTATATAGTTTTCAGAAAATGTTAAAAGCAGATCAACAGATGAAACAGATTTTCTAAGCTCAGCTTCAGTCGGCAATCTTCCCATCTTATTATAATATGATGCAATTATATGACATGATAAAGTTGCAAGATTAAGGCGTACAGAAATATCCTTTTCTTCATCTTCTAGTAAATCTAATGAATCCTTTATATCTTCTGCGTTATCTACGGTTTTTTTCAAAAGCTGCGTAACGTCTTCAACTATCTTTTCCTCTGGCTTTTCAAGCGCTACCTCAACAATCCCCTGTATCACTGGTAGGCCTATATCATGCATAATAACTGAGAGAAGTTCCGCACGTTTCATGTGTTACACCCTAAATGTATATTAATCGTAATGCATATTAACTATGTTCTTGCGCCTAAATCTTGTATTAAAGCATCTAAGTCTTTTGGCTTTCCACGAATAATCTTAACCTTCCCATCCTTCGCACGATATATAATTAGTGGAGTAACACTCAACTTCCACGATTGCATTATAGAAAGATTTCGTTGAACTCCTTGTTGGCTAATCTCTTGGCTCGCTGGAATTGGAGAAGATCCATCCATATGGCGCCACCAGACAGTCTCTGGCGATGGCGTTGCCATCAAAAAGGCTGCCTGTGCCCGTGTTTCATCTCTAAAACCAACTGGAATCATACGCACCTGTGCCCTACCCTCATCAACATAGGGCTTAAGCTCTTCCATCATTGCGTGACAATGCGGGCATTGCGGGTCAATAAAACTGTAAAACATAGGTGTTCCAGCCTTGCCAATTGGAACCCAATTACTTGTTTCTACATCGTAGTAAAGCTGCTCTGATGGAGTTTTAAACTCATATTTCTTTGCCTCCGTTGCATCTTTTACATTCCTTGCAGGCGGTATGTCTGCAGCCAAACTATCCAATATTGCACCGCTTTTCTTACGTAATTCCTGCACCTGCCTTATTGTAACTGTCTTACCCTTAGAATCAAATAATATGCCAGATACAAACCCACCATTAGGTAGAACATAAAAATATTGCTCTTGCCCATTTTTAATAGCAATCCAGCCATCAACCCCTTGCTCTCTGCCAAGAAACCTTATTTGAGCACCATCGTTAGCAAGGTTTTGCAATGGCTCTGGAAGGGCTGGTAAAAGTGTATCTGTCTGCTGTGCGTAAATATTAGGGGCAAATGCAAATATTCCAGCGCATACCAATAAGCCCTTATTAAAAAAACCTTTAAATATCATTGCTTCAATTCCTTGACAGTTATTATTTTGTTCAATAATCAAAGCCGAACAATAACGATATTATACCAGAAGTACAATTTTTTTTTATATTTTACATTAACAATAGGTAAAAATAAAAAACTAGAAAAATAACGCTAGAACACCTGAATAACTGTAAAGACGAGCATTGTTAACCTCACCTCCGGCATAAAAGCCAACTAAAGGTATATTGCCAATAATATTGTTTATCAGCTCCATCTCATCATTTATAGCATTTACATGACCTTTTGGAAATCCTCGCGCTATACATGATATATAAACCCCTCCCTTTGGTTCAAAACAGCCACGCTCACACACAACCCTTTTACGTAATGCGATAAGAGTCTTTGAAAGGTCAGATGATATAGTTTTTTCATCTCGTTCAACAAAAAACATACGTTGACCATTATTTATATTATCAGAAATAGATAAAGATCCCTCATCATCATTAACACCGATAATATCGCGTACTATAAAATCCTTTTGATCAGATTGAGAAAAAGGAAAAGCAACATGTATTTGCCCTTTGAACAAATTTTTATATTTGTCAGGTATTTTATCACCATATTCTATTTCTATAGAGCCAAAAGGTTCTGAAAATTCATTTGGGGCTACACCCCTGTTTTCACTTGCAAATTTTTGCAAATCATTTTGCAAAATATCTATAGCGCGCTTATCATCAAGCTCTAAAATAACATTATCATCGACCTTAGTAATCACATGAGACTTATCAAATGGAATGCTGCCTTGTGATAAAGCTGTTGAAACAATAACCCCGTCTGAAAAGAAAACTCCGCCCACACCACCATCAAAAACATCATTAGCAATCTGAAAATGAGAAGAGCGCGATGATGTAACCCCCCCTATTAAAAAGCTATTAGTTGCATTTTCAAGGTTTAATAAAATTTCATGAGGATCATAATTAGACATCGGATCAATATGAACAATCCCAAGCATAGGATCATTTTCTATTAGCCACTGCTGAACTGCATCTTGCCCTATTTTGTGTGGCTTGCTATTTTCAATATTATTTGCATCAAACTCATCTTGGGGGAAAACACGAAAACTCCCCTCTGGGAATTTTCCAATCATTGCTGATATTGCAGGCTTATCTAAAAATGACTCATTATTTCCAATAACACCCATTCCGACAGAACCTACCCAATTATCTATCTTTAAAACGGATCTAAAAAGATTATATATACTTGTGGCGTCATTGGCTAAATAATCTGATATATACAAAAATCCAAAATTAAACTCATCACCTCTAGTTCTAATGCTATCGAGTTTTTCCAATACATTTTTTGAAGTATCGCGCCAATCCGTTCCACTTGCGCAGGCACTTGCAAAATCTGTTGAAGTAAAAACGGTCATATATCTGTACTACGGCATTTACAAACTAAAATATATAAAGACAAAATTGATTCTTATCTCTAAAATAGCCTAGCAATGAATATAGTGAAAGGAATAAATCATGAGTATTTGGATTATACTGGCAATTATTGGTGGTATTATTGGCTTATTTATAATGCTCTACAACCGTTTGGTTGCATTGCGCCAAACACGGGAAAACGCATTTTCCGACATAGATGTACAGCTAAAACAGCGTTACAACCTTGTTCCTCAGCTTGTTGAAACTGTGAAAGGTTATGCTACCCATGAAAAAGAAGTTTTTGAAAATGTAACAAATGCACGCGCTCAAGTTGGTGCAGCCAAGGGCGCTACTGGTGAGCGCGTAGCTGCGGAGAATGTTCTTGGCGGAGCCTTAATGGGATTATTGGCTGTTGCAGAAAACTATCCCGACCTTAAGGCCGATCAAAACTTTCAAAAACTTATGGCAGAATTATCTGATATTGAAAATAAAATTGCTGCCGCACGTAGATTCTTTAACAATGCAACAGCAGAATACAACACCTCGATTGAGCAATTTCCTGCGGTACTTATTGCCAATAGTTTTGGGTTTAAAAAAGAAGAGTTTTTTGAACTTGATGAAACAGAAGCTGAAATGGTTAAAAAACCACCAGAAGTTAAGTTTTAGCCAAAATTTTCAAAGCGAGGAATAAATGGCAAAAAGGACTGTAGGTCTAAGCACTCACATATGGAATAATAATCTGCGCTGTATCGTGTTGCTGGTTTTATATCCGTTTTTAATTATGGGCATATTCTGGCTTGTAGTTCTTGTACTAGGCGCAGCAGGATCATCACAACGCGCTGTCATATCTAGCGATTATTCAACACAAATTGCCTTTGCAAATACCATAGCTTTAGATTACGCACCACTAATAATAGCAGGGGTTGCTATATGGTTTATAATTGCGTGGTTTTTTCATACAAGCATGATTAGAAAACTCTCACACTCTCACCCTGTTACCCGCAAGCAAGAGCCTGAGTTGTATAATTTGCTGGAAAATCTATGTATTTCTAGAGGAGTTCCAATGCCTAGAATGGAAATCATAGAAACTCACGCTCGCAATGCTTTTGCTAGCGGTATATCCAAAGATAATTTTTCTATAACCGTAACGCGTGGACTTATGAATTCTTTGGCCAAAGATGAACTAGAAGCCGTTCTGGCTCATGAATTAACTCATATTCAAAATCGTGATGTGCGTTTGCTGATCGTTACAATAATATTTACGGGATTATTTGGATTTTTGGCTCAACTTGTATGGAGCAATATCCGCTATAGCTTGTTTTTTGCTAGTAGAAGACGCGATCGCAACAGCGGTGGAACAATAATGGCAATGATTATAATTGCTGTAATATTATGGCTTGGCTACATGGCGAGCCTGCTTATGCGCTTTGCCCTATCACGTAGTAGAGAATATATGGCAGATGCTGGCGCGGTTGAAATGACCAAAAACCCCGAAGCAATGATGCGCGCCCTTATGAGGATTGCAGGACGTGACCAAATTCCCCAAACTACCGATGATATCGCCATGATGTGCATTGAAAACCACAAAAAATTTCTAGGAATGTTTGCAACTCATCCACCTATTGAAAAACGAATCAAAGCCATATCAGAAGTAACAAACACGCCTATACCCGATTCTGCTAGCTTACCACCGATTGAAAAGGAAAAAAGCTTCACTGGAAGAAGGCAAAAAAGTGGCGAAAAGCGGGCTAATCCATGGCTTGTAAGCGAAAGAAGGCGCTAAATTGATGATTTAAAAGAAAATTGAAACTTTTGGCATCATTTTTCGAATTATTAGTTATAAAGATTTAACAAGAATCTTTGTAATCTGTTTTGATACAGTGTATAAACCTACTTAAGTTAATTTATAAACAATTTGGAGAATTATAATGCAAACAGATCGTTATTCACGCCCCGCCAGTCGGGAGATAGTATATGACGCTGGTCTGCGCTCACACATGATGAGTGTCTATAATCGCATGACAGTTGGTGTACTTGTGACAGCTATTACTGCGTGGATTGTTAGCTCATCTCCTGAGCTTATGGCTATGTTTCTTGGTGGACCACAAAAATATATTGTTATTTTTGCACCTATTGCCATTGTTTGGTTTGGATTTAACCCTGCCACAATGTCATCTAGCAAACTAAAACTAGCCTTCTTGGGTGTTAGCATATTATACGGTGTAAGCTTTTCTGTTATAGCCCTTGCCTTTGCAGGAGCCGATATTGCGCGTGCCTTCTTTATTACATCTGCGATGTTCGCAGGCCTTAGTATCTTTGGTTACTCAACCAAAAAAGATCTAACCGCCCTTGGAACATTTAGCTTTATGGCGTTTATTGGGCTATTTATTACCTCAATAGTTGGCATGTTCATTGGTTTTTCTAGCGGTGTTCAAATGATGCTTAGCGTTGGTATTGTTCTGGTTATATCAGGCTTAACGGCATGGGAAACTCAAAACACAAAAAGAATATATAACTCAGCTCATGGCGATGAAATTAACAGCCGTATGGCTTGGTCAGCAGCCCTTAGCTTATATATCAATTTTGTGATTATGTTCACTCATATCTTACAATTGATGAGCAATAATCGCTAGAACTTAGCCTTATGAACTTACAAAGCCCTGCTTTTTTATAGCGGGGCTTTTTTATTATAATCAACTATTTAAAAAATTTTATAAATGATTATGATATATATCATATATTAAAAAATGCAGGCACGCTAAATAGAGAGCATTTAAATGTCGGAAGAAAAAAAAGCAACAAACGAAGAGACACCTACCGCCAATTCCATGGCAGCATTTAGTGATAAGTTGAATGATCTTGGTGAAGCTTTAGGCCTTTTATACATTATTAAAAACTCTAGTGGACGTAACAAGTTCAGGGAAAAATGGCCTGAAATATCAGAATATTTGTTTGGCTCAACCCTTATAAACTACGACATAAATGGTTGTGATGACAAAGAGCAACGAGCAAAATTAGAAGAAGAAGCAAATGAGCGTCGCATTATGCTTAAGACAACTATATCAGAGATAGTTGATAAAAGCGTTGAATCTGGGTCTTTAATGTTTGATTATGTGGGTGAGGTTTTAGATAAATATGGTGCAGATATATCAGTTTTTCTATATGCCGAGGATGTAATAGAGCGCGTCCGCCCTGGTCTGCTTGCCACACGCAAAGAAATTTCTGATAAACAAGAAACAGCCTCTGACAGTGACAAAGCTCTTAAGGTTCAAACTCCAGAGACTTCAAGTAAAGCAGATATTACAAATAATAATGATGATGTTAACGAAACAACCCCTATAGAAGAAGAGCAAATTTTAAAACCTGATGAAAAATTATCTAGCGAAGAAAAGTCATTATTAAGCAATAATGCTGATACAAAAGAAAAAGAAAAAGAAAATAATATAGAACCCGCTATTACATCAGAAAAAGCCCCAGCGGTTGCTCATAATATAGATATAGAGCAAAATAATTTAAATATTGAAAAAACCGAAGCCCCCTCAGATATTAAAGAAAATCCAGAACAAAAACAGGATATACAAAATATTGAAGTAGAAATACCTGAAGAAGTGCAACCTATACAAACGCCGCCACCCCCTCAAGTTGATATTAAGGATGCATCTATTACTAAATCAGAAACGGGCACCACCCCTAATATATCACAGCCACCTTTAGAACCTGCATCAGAAGAAGAAAAACCTACCGCAACAAAACAAAGTTTTGAGGAACAAAAAATAACTGAGAAATTAACAGCGCAACAAGCCGCTAAAGCAAATAAAGGGGTATATACGGCCGTGTTTAACGCTATAGCAAAAGCTGTTTGAACTTAAAATGGGATATGGATATTCTTCACCCAAAGTGTTAACAATCAAAGTCATAAAATAATTAAAAACAATTTATTTATAAGACGTCTATAATGCCAAGAAATATAATTGCCCTTCGCTCTTTGTTTTTTTGTTTTTTTAAAAGTCTATAGCATGATTGAATTTAATCTCGTATAAAACATATACTATGTTCTACTCATAGATTAAAGAAGGCAATAATGGCAAGTTTTGATTTTGTAGATGCAGCGGCAAAAGCCTATGAATTTACTTGGAAAGAAAAAAAATATATAGCGCGAGCCGCTATACCTGTCATATTCGTCAAACTTGCGTGTATTTTAATGGTTTATAGCTTAGGAATACAAAATCGCTTTCTTTTAAACGGTCTTGTAAATATTCCAGGATATGTTATGGAAGCCATATTTATCATAGGCCTTATAAGATATATTTTATTCAAAGAACCAATGTTTATATGGGGCAAAATTGTACCTCCACCAGATAATGACCAAAAGCCGTTGCTATATTCAGATCCTAAAACCCGTGAAACCGCTGTTAAAGCGGGAATAGGAATGTATCTTCTGATTAGAATAATTTTAGTTGCTGCTTTAGGAATGTTGTTAGATTTTTCTCAAATGATGGAGCACCCCCCTAGCGAGCCTCCTCCACCAACTCTGGCTGGAGCCATAATGGGTTTGGTTGCTATATGGGTTATTATATGGGCTCTCAGGCTAGTATGGATATATATACCTGTTGCTATGGGCTATTCATTTATTAGATTCTTACAAATAATAAAAGGGTTTAACAGCTCTTTAAGTATTTTTGCCGCTTGGTTTTTGTGCTATCTACCCATTGTAATTTTATTGGCAGGTCTTTTTAATTTATTGAATCTTATAACTTCGGATGGAAGTATGTTGCAAATAGCCCTTCAAGAAACTTTAAAAATTATTGGTGAGCTAGCAATAACGATGTTACCAGTAATAACACTAACATATGGATTTTTTGAAATATTATCAGGTAAGAAATCAAAATAACGATAAAGCGCCATGAAAATTTACGTAACTGACCCTAAAGGAAAAGAACACGAACTCGACGCCGTGGAAGGCTGGAGAGTAATGGAAATTATTCGCGAATATGGACTTGCTATAAAAGCCGAATGTGGCGGAGCGTGCGCATGTGCAACATGCCATGTTTACATTGATAAAAAATGGTTAGATAAAATTCCGCCAAAACGAGAAGAAGAAGAAGAAATGCTTGATGAAGCATTCGAAGTCCAAGAAAACTCTCGCCTATCATGCCAGATTATTTTTGATGAAACACTTAATGGTCTAAAAGTTACATTAGCGAAGAATCCAACCTAATTTTTGCTTTTACGGAGATACATCGTTATCTAATATATCTTCATCTGTTTGAGTTTTAAACTTTCTATCTGGATTATGCTCATGAATATATGACAAAAAGTTATTCATTGTTCCTCTTTTTTCAAGATCCTCATTTTTTATGGGACCAAATACAGGTTTTGCATTAGTTTCAATATTTTGCTCAAACTCTCTAACTGTAAGCGGTGCACACATCATAATTCCACCAACTCCCAGAACAGTAATATCGTGTTTAACTAACTCCTCAACCGCATGCATGGCACTTAAGCCTTCATTTGCGGCAACAAAAACTCCATCAATATGGTTCTTAAATTCTTCGCTACGTAATAATTTTTGGTTATCCGACTGGAAAACCCCATCTGCTATTTCAATAACATTAACATCTGAGCCCTTCAAACTTAGATACCTTGTTAACCCCTCTAAAATACGCACAAGCTCATCCGTTTCAACCTTATAAGTTGATGGATAGCCCATATCAACAAAATCTGCTACCGCTATTGCTCCTGCATCTTCGGGCTTATGAATATCAGAAAAAGCCCCTGTACCAGTAATTTTCCCAAATCCAACCTTATGCCCAGATCGTGTCATACCCTTTACAATCGCTGTTGCAGCAGTGGTTTTCCCTGCATCCATACCCGTGCCAAACACCATAATATTAACAGGTCTTTTTTTTGTTAAGACCTCAAAAGAATTCATCGAAAAATCCTTCATATTCAAAACATTTCCAGACCTATCTGAAAGTATGCCCATAGGCATAATAATAGTGGGATCTCCAACTTTTTCATTTGTTTCTACATAAATCCCTGCAACACCACCTCTGGCAATTAGGTGGCATTCTCCCATATCAGAGGGAACAACACCCTCACACTTCTCAACAGCATATCTTGTGCCATAAGGAACCAGTATTTTATCACCCTCATGCAGTTCAATTGCCCTACCTCCAAAACTTTGTAATAAAGGCTCTTCACCAACAGACTTAACCTTAAATAAAGCAATATCACCAAATGAAGGCGGTACATTTTGAGTAACCCCATGAACTCTGGATAAATCCAGATTTCGTAAAGTTACTGCAACTTTGGCTGAAACCCCTTCAAATTGTGAGCTAATCTTTGACAAATCAATCGTAGTCTTTTTCATGCTGTCACTACTCCAAAATATCAACGAGTTTTCAAAATATACAAACTATAGTCGAACTATAAATACATAACATGCAAAACGCAATAAAAACCGAGTTTAATGTTTTTATTATGTTCTTCTAATAAATAAACGCTAAAAAATCTTGAAATTTATTTATAAGGGGGCTATATAAACTACATTCGCAAAATGGCAAATCGATTTAGAGATTTTGTTACTTGCGATGTGGGAGGGGTCTTCTAGCTCTGGCTCTTGAAAAGGGCAGGTGGAAGACCTGCTTGTTAAACCATAAACAAAAAGGAGGCGTAAATATGAAATTTCGTCCTTTACATGATCGCGTACTTGTCCGCCGCGCGGAAGCTGAAACCAAAACAGCAGGTGGCATTATTATCCCTGGCACAGCAGAAGAAAAACCATCAGAAGGTGAAGTCGTTGCCGTGGGCAGTGGCTACGTCAATGATAATGGTGAGGTTCGCGCCCTTGATGTAAAAGAAGGTGACTCTGTTATTTTTTCTAAATGGGCTGGAACAGAAGTTACCATTGATGGTGAAGAACTGATGGTTATGAAAGAATCTGATATCATCGGTATTATCGCTGCTTAAGATATTTTCAACCTTAAAAAAACAAACAATTATTTTCTTTAAAGGAGAAAAGTTATGAGTGCTAAGGAAGTGCTATTCGAAGAAAATGCTCGTGATGAGCTTGTAAAAGGCGTGGACATTATTGCCAACGCTGTAAAAGTTACGTTAGGACCAAAAGGTCGTAACGTTGTTATCCAAAAATCTTTTGGTGCACCGCGTACAACAAAAGATGGGGTATCCGTTGCAAAAGAAATCGAACTTAAAGACAATCGCCAGAATATCGGTGCTCAGTTGATACGTGAAGTAGCTTCAAAAGCAAATGATCACTCTGGTGATGGAACGACTACTGCAACTGTTCTTGCTCAGGCCATTGTGCGTGAGGGTGTTAAGGCCGTTTCTGCAGGACGCAATCCAATGGATCTTAAACGTGGTATTGATAAAGCCGTTACAGCCGTTGTTGAAGACATTGCCGCGCGCGCTAAAAATGTAAAAAGCAATGAAGAGATTAAGCAAGTTGGCACAATCTCCGCCAATGGTGAGGCTGAAATCGGTGAAATGATTGCAGAGGCCATGGATAAAGTTGGAAATGAAGGCGTAATCACAGTTGAAGAAGCCAAGGCTCTTAACAACGAACTTGAGGTTGTTGAAGGTATGCAATTTGACCGCGGTTATCTTTCACCCTACTTCATCACAGATGCAGATAAGATGATTTGTGAGCTTGAAGATCCATATATCTTGCTTCATGAAGCCAAGCTTTCTAACTTACAAGCTATGCTTCCAATTCTAGAAGCTGTAGTTCAGTCAAGCCGTCCGCTTTTGATTGTTGCTGAAGATGTTGAAGGCGAAGCCCTTGCAACATTGGTTGTAAACAAACTTCGCGGTGGTCTGAAAATCGCTGCGGTTAAAGCTCCGGGTTTTGGCGATCGTCGCAAAGCAATGCTAGAGGATATGGCGATCCTAACTGGAGGTCAGGTCATCTCCGAAGATCTTGGTATCAAGCTTGAGGATGTAACCCTTGATATGCTTGGAACAGCTAAGAAGGTTGCTATTACCAAGGATGATACAACTGTTGTTGATGGTGCTGGTAATAAAAAAGATATAGACGCACGTTGCAACCAGCTTCGCAAACAAATCGAAGAAACAACAAGCGATTATGATAAGGAAAAACTACAAGAGCGCCTAGCCAAGCTATCTGGTGGTGTTGCTGTTCTTCGTGTTGGCGGTATTACCGAAGTAGAAGTAAAAGAACGCAAAGACCGCGTTGATGATGCGCTTCATGCTACTAGAGCTGCGGTTGAAGAAGGTATAGTAGCCGGTGGTGGAACTGCACTTCTTTATGCTGCTAACGCACTTGAAAAACTTGAAGGCGATAATGAAGATCAAAATGTTGGTATTCAAATCATTACTCGTGCACTTCAAGCTCCGATCCGTCAGATCTGTGCAAATGCAGGTGAAGAAGGTTCAGTAATTGTAGGGAAATTGCTTGAGAAAAACGAAGCTAATTACGGTTTTGATGCTCAAAAAGGTGAATATACTGACCTTGTTAAGGCCGGGATTATCGACCCCGCTAAGGTAGTGCGTACAGCCCTTCAAGACGCTGCTTCTGTTGCTGGTCTGTTAATCACAACCGAAGCCGTTGTTTCTGATGCTCCATCCGAAGATAGCGATGCTGCTGGAGCGGCTGCTATGGGCGGTATGGGTGGTATGGGTGGTATGGGCGGCATGATGTAATATCTCCCTACTAACCAGATTTAAAAATCGCAAAGCCCCATCTTAAATGGTGGGGCTTTTTCCTTTTTATTAATAAATTATTTTACCATTTTGCAGCAATTAACCATTATATTTATCATCATTTATTGATGGAATTTTAGATAATAAAAGCATTTCAGGTGCAAGCTCATTGTAGGCTTTAATATCGTTGCTATCTTTGTTATTAATATCTTTATTACTAATAAGAGATATTGCATTATCTAAAGGAGTCTTGCCTGTTCCATCTTCTATTGCCGTAGCTATCAAGCCAGAAGCCGCGCCCATAGCTCCACCAAAAACGGCTCCACCGATTATTCGTGATATAGGCTTAATATCATCTCCTGTTATTTTCTGGTAAACAATGTTAAGTAATGGAATATGTTGTAATGGATTTACTATATCAATTAAATCAAAAAAGCCAAACCCATCTTCTTTGGATATGATAACATCATCTTGCTGTTGTTTGTTTGCAAATGGCGACAAAGTCGAATCAAAAGATTTTGGGCTATTAACAATATTACTATAAGAAACAATAGTTCCTGCCATACGTTCATTCCTAACTTGAGTAACTTTATAGCCTGAAATATTGTTATTCATTTTTACATCATATTGTGTAGTGTTACCTGCTATTTCCATTTGCTTCCCTTTTTATATTTCATTTTGCAGATGCTGCAATATTTATGCCATAATATGTAATTCTACAAAGGATAGGTAAGTGACTAAAAATAAGATAAAGATAGCTGCCGATGAGCTTGCAATCCAAGCCCTTAAACATGCTCTAAATAAATATGAACTATCAGATATTTGTGATATCCAACAACATAATAATAAAGACATAATTATTGAGTGTTACGGCAACAAAAAAAACTTTAAAGCACCATCAAGAATTGGTGAAATAATCGACCAAATTTATTTTTATAAAAATAAATTATCAGAGCAAAAATCTTTGATCGTTAACATTGGAAAGGCTAAACTAAATACTTCTTTAGGAATTTTTTACCTTGAAAATGGTAAAAATATATCCCTTACCGAAAAAGAAGTAGAAATCCTTATATATTTAAATGACCATAAAGGACGTGTTGTAACGCGCGAAGAATTACTGGATTCCATCTGGAATTATGCGAAAGATGTTGAAACGCATACTATTGAAACTCATATATATCGTTTACGCCAAAAAATAGAAATTGACCCTACCGCCCCAAAAATTCTTATAACAAAAGAAAATGGATATAGTATTTGACCTAAATTTTCTAAGAAATTTCCACATTTTTATCTATATCTGGATCATCGCTAATATCTTGTTCTATTGCTGGCTTTTGATTACTGCAAGATAATCTGTGATTATTTATACCTTCTTTAATAAGCATCCGTGCATAATCTTCTACCCTATTTGCCTCATCTAGCCACAGGCGCGCAGCACCTGCCCCTTCAATCTCGGCTAGCATATAATCTCCTGTTTCTAGATCCTTCATTACATCTATGCGTAAGAATGCTGAATTCTGGATTTTATGAGGTAAGCTCCTCATTACCTTTTGAACAAAATGTACAAGCCCTATTTCTGGAGTTTCAACAACCCTGTCCTGCCCACCATATCGAGCATGAGCAATATGAGATTCTGTGCCTTGGATACGCTCAATAAAATGTGGCGAGCCATCTACAAATACAGAAGAAGTTTCAAGATTATCTACATATTCTTGAAATAAGAAATGATGGTCTGGACTAATAGTGTTTGTAAAGTAATACGTTAGAAAATTAGCTAATTCATTAAAATTTTTAAATTCTGTTTTTATTGGAGCACCACATTCTGTCGGCAAGCTTAATCTATAGGTATTATTTTCTAAATCAGAGTCTAAAAATAAAAGACCACGCCCCAAAGAGCTAGTTGAAGGCTTTAGAACAAATTTATCTTTACTTGATTGGTCTATAAACCTCTTTATTTGTGCGAACATCTCTTCAAAATTATCAGGCTGAGCAATGATAGAGGCATTATCACTATCCTTTAACGTGCTCAGTTTCTGTGTTGGTATTATTGCTATATTCTGGTTATTAAGGTGGTTGAGATATGTGGCTTTTGAGGCAATCCATATCAAATCTTCATATTCTGGAATCATTGAGATAATGTGATTTTTCTTTTCTTGATTCTCAATGTAATCACAAAGGCGATCGAGAATTCCTGTATATTTATCAAAACTAGTTAAGCAACCGCGCATATTACTTAAATCAATAACATCAATTCTATCCCATGGAAGCTCACGTATAGTTTCTTTTTTACTTAAATTTGCGCTAACAACTTCTGCACCCATATTTTCCAATATAGATTTTATAGCATCAAAATCAGGCATTTCCTTCGCACCCATACTAGGAAGTAAAACAGTAACAGGCTTGCTTGAAGAAAAGTCCCAGACTGCTTTTTTTTTACCTAATCCTGTATTTGTTTTTCTAATCAAAATATATACTCATTCATGCTTGAATATTGTGCGAAGGATCTTTTGCAACATAATCCCATGCAATATCAAATAAGGCTTGCACCCCATCTGCAAAATCTTTGTTTTTTAATAATAAAATTTCTATCTTTTCAGGTTTTTCATTAAAAGTGACAAAAGCTAGTTTCCCACCATATACATATAGTGATCTTTTACCACTAAGCTCAAAACCCTTGGGAAACCATTTATAATCAGCATAACCACTGCTTATAAAATCAACATTTCCTTCTGGAACTAAAATTCTAATATTAGTTTTAGCGTTATACTCGCTCATACGTTCTACATGTTTGAACCACCAATCCCTGCCTAAAGTTTCCAGCCAGTTCTCAGGAACTATGTTATAGAAGGAAAATTTTCCACCATTAGTGCACGCAACGTCATATACATCGTCCATAAATTGTATAAGACCAGTTTTACCACGGAATTTTACTATTTCACCGCTGCGTTTTTTAACACCATTTTCACCTATAAACTCAACATCAGCATCATCAAAAGCGGACGTTATTTTCTCAATAGTAGTAGAATTAGGGTGATTTGTGCCATTTTCTATGCGCGCAATACCTGTTTGCGATAGACCAGAACGTTCTGCCAGATCTCCTTGGCTCCACCCTATTAGCGCGCGCGCCGCCCTTATTTGATCAATAGTCGGCATAAAACTTTACCTTTTGAGCTTTAAATATAAAAACTATAAGGATTCCTTATATGTGTGATCTTATGACTTGTCTATAGCTACGATTGAAAAAAGGCAGAAAAAATGCATAAAAAGGCAGAAAACAGACATAAATATGTTGACAATATGGCATAAACAAATGATCATTTTTCATAATTGCAAGCGTTTAATATTTACTATATGAATGTTCTACATACAATTTTTACTGCGTAAGAGAGCTGGTTTGTACTTAACTTGTACAGACCAGCTTTTTATTGCGTGATTGTGTTCTTAATAAATAAGAACCCGTATCATGAGTTTTTCGTAAATGCAATAACATAAATAATGCATTAAACAAAATTGTAGGCAAGCTTGCCACTATAATTCCACAAATAACAAAAACTGACCCAGCCATAATAGAAAAATTTCTAAATATTATAATATTATTTGAAAGTTTTGCTGTGACTATTAATAAAAAAGAAAAAACGCATAGAATATCTATTATAGTTCCCTTGGAAACACTAATTAGAGCAACACAACCAACAAGGCAAATTACCATTACTGACCGTTGAGTGATAGTTTGTTTATTTGTATTTAAACAAAATAAAGAAATAGACAAATTCAACGCATTTAAAATAATTAAAGTTGGTTGCTCTAGCATTATCCACTGTAAGCATAAAAAGAAGCACGCCAAAATATCCATTTGAATTATTTTTTCTTGGCTTTTTAAATTTGGCGCACTAGTTAAAAAAATATATCCTAGGAATCCTGTTATTTGCGCTGTAATATATATATCCATAGGCTGCTCAAAATTATGTGATATAATTTCATATTACGTAAAAAATGTTAAAATATAATGAAATCAAACACTTAATCGTACATTATTTATGTATTTTTATACTTAAATTATATCGCCACTATAGTAGAAATTTAAAGTGAGATAGATAATGAAAATTAAAAGAGTAAAAAATAACAAAAAAAAACATATAGGAGATAAATCCAGCGCTGCTCTTTTTGCTTTCGTTGCTTTTGCGGCTATTACCAGTGTTTTGATATTGGGATACTTACGTTTTTCAGATAGTGGAAAGGCCATTGTTGCTGTAAAAACAATTCATGTTGACTCTACAAAGGGTAAAATAAAGCAAGAAATGCAAACAAAATTACATGTTATTCGTAAAGAAATGTATCACCCTTCGGCAAATTCATTAAAAGGAAAATGGCTTACAAAAATTGGTCAAGACGGCTTTGCTGAAATTACTTTTGATGGTAATAATTTTGAACTTATTTATTCACCATCACCACATGCCACTTTAAGAAAATTTTCTAAAGGTACGTACAAATATAGTGCGCTTAATGGAGTCATAGAACTTACCCCTAAGAAAGGGGAAAAGCCTTCTTTACAATCTAAAGAAATTAGATACAAAATCCTTACTATGAGGAAATTCCAAATTGTCATTTTAAAGAAAAGAGATGATTCTACATTATATTTTTCTGCCCTAGACCGTGATATTCTTGGAAAGAGATATCATCCAATATTTATGTATAATGACTATGCAAGTACGCCTGTTTTAGAGTTTATCCCTTTGAATAACGCAATAGTGAATGATGTGACCAATAAAAAACAAGAAATCCCTGTTAATCACCAACAAAAGAAATAATCAAGCAATGCCAGAGCTTCCAGAAGTTGAAACTGTTATGGGTGGAATGCGCCACTCTATATGTAATAAGCTAATTGATAGAGTGCAAGTAAAGCGCAGAGATTTGCGTATCCCTGTAAATGATGATTTTGCACAGCGTTTGACCGGCAAAGTTATCAAATCACTAAAAAGACGTGGCAAATATATAATAATGGAACTAGAACCTGATAATTTGCATATAATACTGCATCTTGGCATGTCAGGGCGCATAAGAATATTCGAATCTAGCAATAATAAGGATTATGAACCACGTAAACATGACCATATAATCATTCGTTTAAAAGATGGTACTATATTCGCTTTCGAAGATCCAAGGCGTTTCGGATTGATGTATATTGCTTCTGAAAAAGATTGGCGCAAGGAAAAGCCCTTTATCTCAATGGGGCCTGAGCCGTTGGAAAATTGGAATGCACAAGACTTACTGACTAAACTCAAAAATAAAAAGGCCAATATCAAAATATCCCTATTGGATCAGCGCGTAGTTGTCGGACTTGGCAATATATATGTTTGTGAAGCCCTATACTATGCAGGCATTAGCCCTTTGCGCTCTGCTAATACTATTAACGAAGATGAAGCCGAAAGAATAGTAAAAATCAGCAAGGAAATATTGGAAAAAGCCATTAAAGCAGGGGGAAGCACCCTTAAAGATTACCAACACACAGATGGATCTTTGGGCTATTTCCAACATAATTTTGCAGTTTACGACAAAGAGAACAAGGATTGCCCTAAACCATCATGCAAAGCAAAAATTAAACGCATTACTCAAGGTGGGCGCTCTAGTTTTTATTGCCCTAAATGCCAAAGATAAATTAATTACCTTAAAATCACAACTCTTGCGTAAGTGTGGGTTTTAATATAGTTAATGACGGCTATATATACCAAGAAAGCTCCAAAATGAAGCCTGCATCACGAATAAACGCGACTATTGAAATTCTTGAAAGCACGAAGCGCGCCCGCGTTCCTTTAAATAAATGTGTTGGCGATTATATGCGCCCGCGTCGCTATATTGGCGCAAAAGACCGTAAAGATATTTCAGAACGCATTTATAATATAACCCGCGCTTATGCCCGCATTAGTTGGTGGTTAAAAAAATTAGAAATAGAAGACACTCCCCGCAACCGCATTATAATATGGCTAACCCTTGGTGAAAATGCAGATGAGAAGCGCTTAAAAGATTTACTTGATGGCTCTAACTATGCGCCCGAAATACTAAGCCATAAAGAAACAAATATGATTAAAAAACTCTTGACTATTACCAACAAATTAGAGCATGAGGACATGCCCAGCGCTGTACAAGTAGAATGTCCAGCGCAACATGAACAATCTCTAAAAGCTCTGTTCGGTGATGATTTCAAGGCAGAAATGCGCGCAATGTTAAAACCCGCTACGCTTGACTTGCGGGTTAATACTTTCCTTATTGACCGTGAAAATGCCAAGCGTTCTTTGGAAAAAGACGGCATTAAAACAGTGTTTGGAAAACTTTCTCCTTGGGCTTTGCGCTGTGAAGATAAGGCTTTTTTATCTCACAGCAAAGCCTTTAAAAAGGGCTGGATTGAAATTCAGGACGAAGGATCTCAACTTATCGCATGGCTATGCAAAGCGCAGCCCTCTATGCAGATATTGGATTATTGCGCTGGGGGCGGCGGTAAAACTTTGGCCATAGCCGCGATGATGGAACGTAAAGGACGAATTGTTGCTATGGATAATGATGCAAAGCGACTTGAAAATGGTCGCAAGCGTTATAAAAAAGCTGGGCTTGCCGATATTATAGAGGTTCGCGCATTATCTGATGAACGTCATAAAAAATGGTTAAAACGTCAAAGAGAAAAATTTGATATTGTGCTAACCGATGTACCATGTAGCGGTAGTGGAACTTGGCGTCGCAACCCTGACACAAAATGGCAAAATTTTGGCCCTTCAATTGACAAATTGACTAAAATTCAGGCTGAAATCATTGATAAAGCAGCAAAAAACGTGAAAGTTGGTGGCTGTCTTATATATGCTACATGCTCCTTATTCCAAAATGAAAATGAAGAACAGGTTGAAAGATTCTTGAAAAACCACCCTGAATTCAAAGTAAAAGCGATTGATGAAAAGCTGGGGATTGGCTCACCCTATATGCGCCTTACCCCTTATCGTCATGAAACAGATGGCTTTTTCACAGCCATATTAAAGAAAACATCTTCTTAATAGTTATTTATATAAATTGCTCATAAATCACAAATATATAAAGAGCACTCAAAAAAGCGGTGTTAAGAAGCACCAAAATAAACGGGCGCACACCAACCCCAACCAACGTCTTAGGAGAGGTCTTCATACCCACAGCAACAAGCGACATCATCAAAAACCATTTGCTTGAATATTCTAATATTTTCAAAATCTCATACGGAATAAGACTTAGAGAATTTAAAACCATAAGAGCGAAAAAACCAACCAAAAACATCGGAAAAGGGAATTTCTTGGCTGCTTTATCACTTTTTTTACTGTTTTTAAACATATAAACAAATATAAATAAAATGGGGATTAGCAAGAAAACCCGCATCAATTTAATTAGTATTGCGGTATCACCCGCCTCGGTAGATACGCTATATCCTGCGCCAACCACTTGCGCAACGTCGTGGATTGCTCCACCGATCAATATACCCGCCTGATAATCATTATAGCCCAAAAAACCAATAATCACGGGATAGGTAATCATCGCGATTGTTCCCATCGCTGTGACCCCTAAAACCGCAATAAGTGTATTTTGCTCTAAGCTTTTGGAGCTAGGCATAACCGAAGAAATCGCCAAAGCCGCCGAAGCCCCGCAAATTGACGTTGCCCCGCCAAGTAATAACCCTTGCTCTTTATCTAGCCCCAGTAATTTTGCAAAAAACATGCTGCAAATAATTACAAAAGCGGTGGCAAAGATAACTATGGCAATCCCATTAATACCTAAGCCTAAAAAATCAGAAAATACTATACGCGCACCAATCAAAACAACACCAAGACGCAATATAGCTTTAGAGGTAAATTGCACCCCTGCCTTTGTTGGCTTTTCACGTGACATATAATTAAAAATCATGCCAAGCAATAAGCACATAAGCATGACTGGAATGCCATAATTTACAGCCATAAATTTTGCCGCTATGGTAATAACCAAGCATACCGCTATTCCGTGGCTATAGGCTTTCGCTTGCTCTATTTTTGATCTAATCATTATTATTTCAAAATTATATGAAAATATTAGGCACTTAGAATAGTAAAATAATATTTACCAACTATAGATGATATCATAAATATTATAAACCATGCTTTATAACATTATGGCATGATCAGTAACCTTTCATGGAGTTAATCGCTGTTTAATTTTATCAAAGCTTTCAAGCTGTCCCAAGGGGCCAAGAGCCGCCAAAGTAGGAGAAGAAGAAAATATTTTATCCGCTATTTTTTCCAAATCCGCTATCTCAATGCCATTGATTGATTTTATTATATCTTCAGAAGTGAAGATTTTACCTTGTAATAGTATGGCTTTGGCGTGTTGATCTGCCCTATTCATCATGGATTCACGCGCCATTAGGGTAGATGAGCGAAGCTGCGCTTTGGCTCTTTCTAGCTCTTCATTTGTTATAGTAGTTCCAATTTTTTTAATCTCTTCACATATAACAGGGATTAGTTCGGGCAATTTATCAGGACCTGTTCCTGCGTAAATACCAAATTGCCCATCATCGCTATAAGCTGAGTGGAAACTATATATCGAATAAACCAAAGCGCGTTTTTCGCGCACCTCTTGAAACAGGCGTGATGACATACCACTCCCTAAAATAGTGGCTAATATTTGCGCAGTATAATAATCATCGCTTATACGCTTAACCCCCTGAAAGCCAAGTATTATGTGGCTTTGCTCTAAATCGCGTACCTCGCGTACCTCTCCGCCTTGATAGTCTGCGGGGCTTTTATTGTTATTTTGGTTGGCTGGTAAATCATTGAATTTATCTTCGATAAGCCCGATAAATTCGTCATGATCTAAATTACCACTTGCGCAAATTACTAAATTACTAGGAGTATAAAATCTCTCAACATAGCCCATAAGCGCATCACGTTTTATATCTGTAATAATCTTGCTTTTACCAAGAATTGGCGCGCCAAGAGCTTGATTGGGATAGGCTCTTTCGAAATAATGATCAAATATAACATCATCAGGAGTATCATGGCACATGCCAATTTCCTGAATTATCACTTTTCTTTCGCGCTCTATCTCATCATCAGGCATGATAGAGTTTTGAATCATATCAGATAGTACATCTAAGGCTAGGGCAGCATCTTCTTTAAGTAAATGAATGTGATAGCTAGTAACCTCACGGCTGGTATAGGCGTTCATATGACCGCCAACATCTTCTATTGTTTCGGCAATTTCTTGGGCATCACGGTTTTTTGTGCCCTTGAACAGCATATGTTCAACCATATGTGCCGCACCGTTAATGTCTAGATCTTCGTTGCGCGTACCAACGCCCACCCAAACACCAACGGCCACACTCTCAATTGAGGGGACAGCGTCTGTGACTATACGTAAACCATTGGGAAGTTTTGTTATTTTTATAGAACTCATATATTATAGCTATAGGTAATTGAAGATTTTTGCAATGAGATTTTGTTCTATGTCTATATGTTTAGTCCCATATTGTGATGGAATCATGTATGTTAATTTATCAACCAAGGAGGCATTATAGAACTAAACATATAGTAAAAGCGAAAATAATAAGCAGCTTCGCAAAAATCAGCAATATTATATTTATAATCGCTTACCAAATATTGCTGTGCCAACACGCACATAGGTTGCACCAAGAGGAATTGCTTTTTCGTAATCGTTGCTCATGCCCATGCTTAAATCAGGTAAGTTACTAACTTTAGCAAGCTTTTGCAGCAAAGCGAAATGTAATGCAGGTAGATCATCAAATGGCGGGATACACATTAAACCACATATATTAATAGCGCATTCTTTTGTACAAAACTCTAAGAAATCAGGAAGCTCAAAGGGGTTTATACCTGCTTTTTGCTTTTCTTCCCCTGTATTAACTTGAATAAAGCAAGGTAAATTTTTTCCTTTTTCTTTCATTACAGCGCCTAATTTGCGCGCTAACTTCTCTCTATCTACTGTTTCAATTACATCAAATAAATTAACGGCATCTTTGATCTTATTTGTTTGCAAAGGACCTATCAAATGGAGCTTTAAATCAGGGTAGTTAGGCTTTATTGTTGCCCAGTGCTCTTGTGCCTCTTGTACGCGGTTTTCTCCAAAAAGTCTATGTCCTGCATCAAGGGCAGATTGTATATTTTCAAAAGGCTGGAACTTGCTTACAGCTACAAGATTAACTGCACTAGGGTTACGGTTCCATTGCTCTGCAATTTTTTTAATATTACTTCTTATATTCTTTAAGTTTTCTTGAACACTCATGAACACAGATTAGAAAGATAACTTCTTTAGATCAAGATAAAAGGCAAAAAAGAAAGGGCGCGATTAAGCGCCCATTTCCAAATTCTTAAAATAAACTTCGATTAGAAGTTAACTTGTGTACCTAGGATGAAGGCAGTTCCATCAGCATCAGCAGTTGTAGTATTATTTTGGTCAACATACTGAACTGAACCGCGGAATGACATGCCTGGTCCATAGTTATATACAACACCACCAGTGTAGCGTTGAACATCAATACCATCTACACCACCACTATTGTTGCGATCAAAATATGATGCACCAATTTTGAATGGGCCACTTGTGTAGTCAGCACCGATAACTAATGTACCTTCATCATCATTACCAGCACCACTTCTAGCATTATTGTCAACAGAGTAAGAAACACCAACACCAAATGCCGCGATGTCCAGATCTAAACCAACATTCCATGTTTGACGATCATCAGTAGTAGCTGAGCCACCTTCTTCTGAACCTAGAGTATAACCAGCACCAGCGATCACACCAACATTTTGGAACTGACCTTCATAACGTGCAGCAATTTCATAAGTTTCTTGAATTGTACCAGCAGCATTAGTGTCAGTATCAACACTAAATGATCCAGCAGCATTGTTTGAATCAGGTGTGAATGATAAACCAACTTGGAAACCACTCATTACAGGTGATAAATATGTCAATTTATCATTCTTAAATGTTGGATCCATAGCATAATCCAAAGCCGCACCAGATGTTGTTAAGTTACCAGTATTTACAAAGGGTGATACAAACTGGCGAATACCATCAATATTAGAATCGGCGGAAGGAGTAGCCACCTGTAATAGGTAAGCAGAACCGTCTTCAGCACCAAAATTTACACGACCCCAGTTACCTGAGAAATACGCATATGATTCATAAGGAGTAGTAGCTCCATCACCAGCATCAATATTAAGTTCAACATGTGCACCAACTGTTAGACCATTATCTAAAGTTGTCTCACCGCCGACAAAAAGCTTTGTATCACGAATGATGTCAACACCAACAACATCGGTACCAGCAGTTTCATCTTGGTTAACAGCAGCTAAATAGCCTTTAAAATAACCGCCAAGTTCTAGTTCAATTTCAGCTTGTGCAGGAGCAGCAGCCATAGCCAATCCACTTACTGCAACAGTAGCTAGTAAAAGTTTTTTCATTTTATTTTCCTCCAATCATACTTTAAAAAAAGTTATGACTATTGTTAAAAGTTAAATCCAAATATTACGGATTATAGTTAAAAAAGATCGCCCCCCATTCAAGAGAACTCGCATATTACGCCATTATAATATGTTATCGTCAACGTAAATATGTGTGTTTAATGTCACATTTTACTTACATGTTGCATTTTTGCAACGCTAAGCATGTCAATAAATAATGCTAAAAATGTTAATAGGAATAATAGCTGTAAATAAACATACTTGTTCACTTTGTATCGGCATGTTAATGAAAAGAACACGCAAAGTTAAGGTGGTCAGGGAACAATGAAAACACCCATTAAAAAAAGTAGTAGATTCCATTTGTTATTTATATTTGTAGTTTCTTCGATGGGGCTTAGTGCCTGTAGTAACGTAAAAACAGAGGCTAAATACCCTACTGGAGCACAGAGGAACACTGCATCGGGAAATGATATATATGAAAAACGATCAACTATATTTGGAGAAGAGGGTCTTGTTTTTGGTAAAAAGAAAAAAACAGGCGATGGCGAAAGTGGTATTGGTGTTAATAGTTTTCTATGGCGTGCGACGCTTGATACTATTTCATTCATGCCTATTTCAAGTGCAGATCCGTTTGGCGGGGTAATATTAACGGACTGGTATACAGACCCAAATACACCAAATGAGAGAGTAAAGATAAATGCTTTTATATTGGGACGTGAGCTTAAGGCTAGTGGAATTAAAATAAAAACTTTTCGTCAAAAATTATCAGGAAACAGTTGGCAAGATATGGCTACTTCTGAAGAAACAGATCGCAAACTTGAAGATGCTATATTATCTAGAGCTAGAGAGCTTCGTATAAGGCATTTAGCAGAAAAATAAATAAAAAAAGTTTTTATATAAGTAATTAATGCAAGGCGGGATAAAAACTCATGTCAGAACGCTATAATATTAAAGAAACTGAGAAAAAGTGGCAAAAAAAGTGGTCTAACAGTAATGTTTTTAAAGTAACAGAAGATAACTCTAAGCCAAAATATTATGTGCTTGAGATGTTTCCTTATCCATCGGGTCGTATTCATGTGGGTCATGTTCGTAACTATACGCTTGGCGATGTAGTTGCGCGTTACAAGAAATCTAAAGGCTTTAACGTGCTTCACCCTATGGGTTGGGACGCATTTGGCCTGCCGGCAGAAAACGCAGCGATAGAACGCGGTGAACATCCTGATAAGTGGACGCATGAAAATATCAAAGCAATGCGTGAGCAAATGAAACCCTTGGGACTTTCCATTGATTGGAGCCGTGAATTTGCCACTTGTGATCCCGAATATTATGTACATGAACAGCGTATGTTTTTAAAATTTCTTGAAAAGAATATAGCATATCGCAAGGAATCTGTTGTAAATTGGGATCCTGTGGATAATACAGTTCTTGCAAATGAGCAAGTAATTGATGGTTGTGGCTGGCGTACTGGTGCTCCTGTTGAGCGCAAAAAACTTAATCAATGGTTTTTAAAAATAACCGACTATGCAGATGAGCTATTATCCTCTCTTGATACTCTTGATCGTTGGCCTGAGAAGGTTCGCCTTATGCAGGAAAACTGGATTGGAAAATCGGTTGGCTTGCAATTTAAGTGGGATATTATAGGTAGTAACAAGCAAATTGAGGTCTATACAACGCGCCCCGATACATTATTTGGTGCATCATTTATTGCCCTTGCCCCTGATCACCCAATGACAAATGAATTGGCAAAAGGCAAAGATGGCTTTAGCGAATTTATTAAACAATGCCAAGCTCAAGGAACATCTGAGGCGTCAATAGAAAAGGCCGAGAAAATTGGCTTTGATACTGGACATAAAGCAACTCACCCACTATTAGGGCGTGAAGTTCCAGTTTATATTGCTAACTTTATTCTAATGGATTATGGAACAGGCGCCGTTTTTGGTGTTCCTGCACATGATCAACGTGACTATGATTTTGCCAGTAAATATGGACTGCCAATCTTCCCTGTTGTTATCCCTGAAAATACAGATGATTTTAGCGTTGATAAAAAAGCCTATACAGGTGAGGGCGTATTGAATAATTCAAAATTTCTAAATGGTTTGAGCATTGAAGAAGCTAAAGAAGCAGTGATAGAAAGATGCGAAAAAAACAAAACAGGTTTTGGCACTACGCAATATCGCCTGCGTGATTGGGGAATATCACGCCAACGTTATTGGGGGTGTCCTATTCCTATTATCTATTGCGATAATTGCGGGGCTGTTCCTGTGCCTGAAGATCATCTTCCTGTTAAACTTCCAGAAGATGTAAGTTTTGATAAAGCAGGAAATCCGCTTGATAATCACCCCACATGGAAAAATGTTAATTGCCCAACCTGTGGTGGAGATGCCACGCGTGAAACAGATACTTTTGACACTTTTTTTGAAAGTAGCTGGTATCAATTCCGCTATTGCGATTCTAAAAATAAAAAACTTCCTGTAGATAAAGAAAAGGCTGCTTACTGGCTACCTGAAGATGGTGGAGTGGATCAATATATTGGTGGGGTTGAGCATGCCGTTCTTCACCTTTTATATGCAAGATTTTTTACTAAAGCCATGCGCGATTGCGACTTTGTGAAATCTAACGAACCATTTAATGGGTTATTTACTCAAGGAATGGTAATTCATGAAACTTTCAAAGATGAAAATGGTAAATGGATATTTCCCGCCGATGCCATAAAAAACGGTAAAGGTGAGTGGGTTCACAGAAAAACAGGCAAAAAAGTAATTGTCGGCTCACCGATTAAAATGTCTAAATCTAAGAAAAATGTAATTGATCCCGAAGAAATTCTTGATACCTATGGTGCAGATGCTGCACGATTATTTATATTATCTGACTCACCTCCAGAACGCGATCTTGAATGGACAGAAAGTGGTATTGAAGGGGCTTGGCGTTTTGTAAATAAGGTTTATTCAACTTTTATAAACATTGACTTTGGTTACTATTCATTTGACAGCAACGAAGAGGATTTTCAATTTACGGATAAAGCAAAAGATTTGCGTCAGCTAACCCATAAAACAATAAAAAATGTTGGTGAAGCAATAGAAGCTTTTGCAATGAATAAAGCTGTGGCGCATCTGCGCGAATTTTATAATGGTATTACTGCATTTAGACATAATGATAAGAGCGAAGAATTTGCCTTTCTTGAGGCAGTAGAAGCTTTTGTGGTTATGATTAACCCGATCATGCCACATTTAGCCGAAGAATTATGGGAACATGTAAACGGTAAGAGCGTTCTAACTGATCAGCCATGGCCAAAATATAAAGAAGAATTATTAACCTCTGATACCATTAAAATTGGTGTTCAGGTAAACGGAAAAGTAAGAGCGACCATTACATTACCTGCTAATGCAAATCAAGATAAAGCACAAGAAATTGCCTTGGCAGAGGAAAAAGTGCAGCGCGCCATAGATGGTAAATCTTTACGTAAATTTATATATGTTCCGGGCCGAATTGTTAATATTGTAGTGGGGTAATTTATCTATATATTATTTTCTGCAATTGAAATAAAAGTAAAAGGAGTGCCATAATAATCTTTTTATAATCTTATGCTTGCGGGTAGTTATTCCATGTTAAATTTTTTCATCTGGATATAAATATAGCTTTTATAAATATTATTATAGACAGGGTTATTATGCCGCGCTTAAATAGGAACATGAAAAAATATCTTACATTACTGTTTATAGTTTTGCTTGGTGCTTGTGGTTTTGAGCCCATGCACGGTAATATTTTTGATAATAATAATATAGATATCAGAGCAGAATTATCCCAAATAGAAATCTCTAATATTCCAAATAGAGAGGGTCAGTTCCTTCGCAATGCTTTAACTGATCGCTTTTACAATAATGGAAGACCAACAAACCCTAAATATCGCTTAGATATTACGCCGATCGTAGAAAATACATATAATCTGGACATAACAATTAGAGCCGATGTAACCCGTAAGCAGCTTTCATTAAGTACTAAAATGTTACTTATTGATAATGATTCAGGAAAAATATTACTAGAGCGACCATTAAAAAGCTCTGCTAGTTATAATGTTCTAATTAGTGAATTTGCAACACGCGTTTCAAAAAATAATACTCGTGAAAATGTCCTTGATGATCTAGCTAGACAAGCAGAACTACAAATATCTCTTTATCTAAAACGCAATGAAAATAAGTGATTTTTTTTAAAGTTAATGCTTGCATAAAGAGCTATGTTTCCTTATTTTTTTGAATAGTCTTAACCAAGGGTCCTTAGCTCAGCTGGGAGAGCGCTTCGCTGGCAGCGAAGAGGTCAGCGGTTCGATCCCGCTAGGATCCACCAATTTATATTTACCTTAAGAACTTTTGTTTAGTCCCATGTTTTCTAGGATACAGCATTTGTTCTATTGCATGCCATTTGCGACCATCTTGAGGAGTTATAAGACATAAAGACGCGCCCTTTGCACCTGCACGCGCAGTGCGACCAATGCGGTGGATATAATCTTCGGGTACTTGTGGCAAATCATAATTTATTACATGTGCAACATGTGGCACATCAAGCCCACGTGAGATAACATCTGTTGCTACCAAAATGCGAAAAGCCTTACTACGATAAGCCTTAATAACTTTCTCACGGCGATTTTGCTTTAAATCTCCATGAATTGCATCAGCATGATAATCATCACATTTAAGTTTCCTTGCAAGTTTATCAGCATTACGCTTAGTCTTCACAAAAATAATAACTGAACCTTGACGAGATGCTAGCTCTTTCATAAGTACATCATATTTCTTTTCTTGATTAAGTTTTACAATTTTCTGATCAATATTTTCAGCAACATTAATTGATGATCCAATAGCTATACGCTTTGGATTATTCTGATATTTATCAGCCATTTTTATAATATTTTTTGGCATAGTAGCAGAGAATAAAAGCGTTTGAAGATCATTGGGAATATGCTTAACAATTTTATCAATTTGAATGCTAAAACCCATATCAAGCATACGATCTGTTTCATCTAAAACAAGAAAATGTATTTGATCAAGAGGCAAATTTCTGCGCTCTACATGATCATTTATCCGCCCTGGCGTACCAACAATAAGACGCGGACGATGTCTAAGCTGTGCATATTGCTTGCTCATTGGTTCTCCACCAATCAAAAATGCGGTTTTAATGCCTGAATTACGTCCTATAAGCTTGTGCATGATCTCCATTATCTGTTTGCCAAGCTCACGTGTTGGTGTCATAACAAGCGCGCATTTACGCTCATCATTAAGCAGCGCTTCAACTAGAGGAATTGCAAACGCCGCTGTTTTACCTGTTCCTGTTTGTGCAGAGCCAAGAATATCACGCCCTTTAAGAGCAACAGGAATCGCTTTTGCTTGTATTGGTGTAGGTATTGTGTATTTCATCCGTGCTAAAGATCTATTCAGCACACAGTGTAGGTCAAAACCATCAAAATTTTTCATTTTACTTCTTTTCATCTCTTTCATAATTTATTTTATAGACCAGTGCACCATGCACATAAAAAAGCCTCATGCATTTGGTTTTGTAACAAACCAAAAAACCGAACTTTTTTCATGAAAGATTAAGATGTAAATGAAAAGCCCCGTTTATATTAGCTATAAAAGCCAATTTGCAATCGGCAACATGACAGCTTTTATTACCTACGTCAAGAAAATAGATTCAAAGTGTTAATTCAGTGTATTATCAACGCATTATAAAAATGATCTATCATAAATTCGAAATAAAATTTTCTATATCTTCTGTAAATAATTTACTATCTATAAGTTTAAAATGATCTATCATAGATTCTGCGTTACTTATACGATCAAGTCGAAAGCACCGCGTATCACCTCTAAGGTGATCCCAAGCCATAACATACCAAACAGGCCAATTTAAAAACAGGTAATGTGGTTCAATCATACGGTAAGTTTTATCACCCTTAGCATCTTCATATGTAATATTCAGGACTTTCATTTCAAAAAAAGCCTCATAAAGAAGATCAGCAGATTTTTGAACAGTTGTTTGAACATTATCAAGAATATGTTCTGAGGCCAATCCTCCAATTAAAATTCTCTTTCTTAGTGACTGAATTATATAG
>JALTAZ010000099.1 GCA_027075555.1 Micavibrio sp. | reverse complement strand
GGAAACTAAGAATCTTAATGCTCAGACTAGGACAATAGCAATCTTAGGTAAGAAGATTGAAAAACTAGAAGATGAGAATGAACAACTTCGCAATAGTATAAATCGTTTAATTTCCGAAGGTAAAAAAAACTATCAGATATCAGAAAATGATACTCGAATTCAGGCTCTAATTGAGGAGAATAAGCGATTACTAGACTTGTTAAGGGCAAATAAAAACTCTGATAATTCTAGTGGACCTGAAACATCTGAAAATGTTTATGCAGGTAAAATTGCTTTTCTAATAAATGAAAATAAAAAATTGAAAGACCAGGTTGCTAGGCTTTCGAACAATCAGGGTAAAACAGATTATAGCATAATTGATGCTTATAAAGAGGAAAACTTCTTACTTAAAGAGGCTTTAAATCAGCGTGACAATGGTGCAGAAAGAATTGTTCTTCTTCAAAAGCAAATCAGGGAATTAAAGAGTAAAAATTATGACCTTGAAAATAAGCTGGCAGATCGTAGTAAATACATTGCTGATAAAGATATGTTGGCAAAAAAGAATGAAGAGATTAGATTTTTACAAAGCAAAGTGAAAAACTTGCAAGATGATAATAAGGATTTAAAATCTTCTATTAGTAGAGCTAGCGATGAGTTACAAAAATATATTGATAGGACTAATAAGTTAAGAGCAGCATATAAGAATAATTTAGAGGCACTAGAGCTACTCAAAGGGCGTATATCTAGGGTAAAGAAGGAAAATAAGGAGCTCCAAGAAGAGCTTTTAAACAATAAAAGCAACCTAAACAAAACTCAAAATGATCAAATAGCTGCTCTTAAAAAGCAGAATAAAAGTCTTAGAGAAACTATAAAGGCTCAAAATGAAGAACTTATATCCGCGGATAATGCTGTAAAAACGGCTGAAAGGTTATTAAGTGAAAACCAACTTCTTAAAAGAAATCTAGAGTCTATAACAAAATCTAGCGCGGTAAATAGTGAAACTACTAAAGATTTGATAGAACACAATAAAAAATTACAAGAAGCAATCATTCAAAGGGACAAGTATATTAAAAAACTTAGTGGTTTAAAAGAAACTGTTAAGATGTTGCGTGAGGAAAATGATAAACTTTTATATGCACGTGATAATGATGTTAATAACGAAAATACAAGGATATCTGATTTATTAAAACAAAACAATGACTTGAGGAAAGAGTTGAATAAAGAACATGAAAATATAGTTTCTTACAAAAACAGGATAAAAGAGTATCAGCTCAAGATCAAAGAACTAAGTAGTGATGATAAAAAAAGCGATTTTGAAAACAAAATTTTAAACCTTAATAAAAAGATCACATCACTTAGCCTTGAAAACCAAGATTTAAAGGCACGCATTGAAATTTTATCTAAAGATAAAAAATCTCCAGTTTTTCACAAAGCAGATATTTATTTTGATAATGCTTCGGATAACAGTTTCGAATTACTTGAAACCAAGCCTCTTAGCTCTGAAGTTGATTTTATTAGGGGAAAAAAGGAAATTATAGTAGCACCGGATTCAAAAGATAAAGAGCAAGATAACAAGATAGAAGAGGTAACATATGTTGATACAAAATATCCACCCGTAAATGAGGTGCTCCCCGTTTTAAATCAAGACGGGTCTCACACAGATTCATTTAAATCTATGGAATACAGTCTACAAATGGAGGATATGTCCAAAACCTCTGATGCTTCGGATACAGCTAACATCAGATCAGAGGATCTGCTATCCAAGGAATTAACACCACTAGGGAGTGTAAAATAATAATATAATGCCAAATAATGGCCAACTGAACTAGTACTGATCAAATTCAGACATGTATCATTTCCTTTTCCTTTTTCCTTTTTTAAGTATATTAGCGAAATGACACAGAATTTCTAACACTGCCGCGTATATATTTTAAACTTGACACTAACGCCTTGACCTTATTAAGGTCATAATGATTTGAATTTATTCTAGTAACAAGGCGCAAGCGACAAAGCGCAGCAACAAAGTCATAAAACAAATGTGGTTACTATATATGACAATCCCTCCATAAAACTAATCATTTGTTTTATCTTTAGCGCTAGCAGTCATATACCCCATATTGAATGGGGGCATCATCTTCATTGCCTTTTCAAACATCTCCATATTCTTGCGGGTTAATTCCTCAAGGTTATTGCTATTAGGAAAAATCCCATCAATATTTCGCATTCCTTCAAAAGATTTATTTATCTGATCTTGCACAAGCTCTTGGTTTTGTACATATAGATTCATTGTCTGCTCTAAATATCTAGGAAGCATGCTTTGCATGTTATCCCCATAAAATCCAATCAATGTACGTAAAAAGTTCGTAGGCAAAAGAGTCTCATCACTAGACTCCTGATCTGCAATAATCTGGGTTAGAACACTTCTTGTAATATCTTTGCCTGTTTTTGCCTCAAGAACTATAAAATCACGATCTTCTTGTACCATTTCGCACAAATCATCAAGAGTTACATAACTGCTGCGCCCAGTGTCATATAATCTACGGTTAGCGTATTTCTTTATAATTGTTGGCTCATTATTGCCAGACTTTTCTTTGGCCATGTTGCACCTACTTTTTCTAAGTTTTATACGTGATTGTTGTATAGTTGCACAAAATTAAATAAAAGGAAAGACTGAGTTTTATATATTGCAATATTTTTTATGTTGCGCATAACTATTACTCATGGAATAATGTATGGAAGATAATGTCATGCGTAAAGGGATACATCCGCTATCTGTACATCTTGGCACAGCTTTTTCTGAATATAATGGAATACAGGAATATGCATCAAATTTTGATTTAAAATATTCACGTGTGCAATTAGTTGAAATGGTGCGCGGTATAAAGTTATATCAAGGTCATGTTTATAAGCCTGAGAGATTGCTAACTAATTCAATATGGCAAAGTGGATCTGTTAGTATATTAGAGCCACAAATTCATAATAGTTATGAATGTAAGACTGGTCATAAATATCCAATGCTGCTTATTCCTTCGTTGATAAATAAATCCTATATACTTGATTTATGTAGGCAAAGGTCATTATTGCGTTGGTTAAGGAGTAATGGCATCAATGCATATCTTCTAGATTGGGGGGATATTGTTAAAGCCGATAAAGATATAACTATTGATGAATTAATCAATAATAAGCTCTGTAGTGCAATAAAATATTTAGCTAATAAGTATTCATCTAACATAGATGTTTTGGGATATTGTATGGGAGGGACATTGCTAGTTGCTGCTAATAAATTTATTAATGAATATATATCTAGTATAGTTTTCTTAGCCTCTCCTTGGGATTTTAATGCAAAACCATCTGTTAGTAGTAAAAGTTTTGCCAGAGCTGTTCGTATATGGTCTAATATAGCTTTGAGCGCAATTGAAAACAAGGGGGTGCTGCCTTCATCTTATGTTCAAGCACTTTTTGCCAGCTTGTCTTCAGAAGAAACTGTCAAGAAATTTATTAAATTTTCAACTCTTGATCAAGGTAGTCAAGAGGCAAAGTTTTTTGTATCTGTAGAAGACTGGCTGAATGATGATGTTGATATTCCTAAGAATATTGCAAAATATTGCATTGAAGAATGGTTTATTAAAAATGCAACATTCAATCGTAGTTGGTCAGTAAACGGGTTTAGTATAGATGCTGCGGATATTGATGCAAGAGTTTTGATTATATCCTCTAAAAAAGATAAGATTGTACCTTATAAATCTGCAATGGCTCTTAAAGAGCAGATTTCATCATCAAGATGCAATGTTATAGAAGCAAAAGCAGGTCATATTGGCATGATAGTGGGAAACAGGTCAATAGATCATGTGTGGAAACCAATGCTGCTGTGGCTAAGGTCTTAATGCACAAAAAATCACATTATATGATTTTTTGACTTGATATATCTGTAGTTAAATATATTGTGAACTTATCCTTTTCAATTCAATATTAAAGTAAGATGGTGTTATGATGGAAGACCCTATTGTAATTGTTGCAGCAAAGAGAACTGCTATTGGCGCATTTGGTGGAAGTCTTTCCACGGTTTTTGCAAGTGACCTTGGCGCAAAAGTAATTGAAGCGGTGATGAATGATGCATCTGTTGAAGGTGATGATATTCAAGAAGTGTTTATGGGGCATGTTCTAACTGCGGGTTGTGGTCAAAATCCCGCAAGGCAGGCTGCTATGAAAGCGGGTATATCACAAAATGCTACGGCAATGACTATAAATCAGGTATGTGGTTCTGGTTTGCGCGCTGTTGCTTTGGGTATGCAGTCAATTCTTGCTGGTGATGCAAAGATAGTTGTTGCAGGAGGTCAAGAGAATATGAGCCTATCTCCGCATATTATACATTTGCGTGAATCTGTAAAATTTGGTGATGCAAAGATGCGTGATACAATGATCCTTGACGGTTTATGGGATATATTTAATGACTATCACATGGGGATTACAGCAGAGAATATTGCAGATAAATATGGTATAACAAGAGAGCAACAAGATAAGTATGCAACCGCATCACAAAATAAGGCTGAGGAGGCTATTAAGCAAGGCTATTTTGATAAAGAGATAATTCCTGTAGAGGTTAAAAAGCGCAAGGAAACCATATCAGTTATTAAAGATGAGTTTCCACGTTCAGGAGTTACCGTTGATAGTTTGGCCAAATTAAGACCTGCTTTTAAAAAAGATGGAAGTGTTACAGCAGCAAATGCTTCTGGTATTAATGATGGTGCTGCGGCTTTGCTTTTAATGCGTGAAAGTGATGCAAAGTCCAGAGGGCTTGAGATTATGGCAGCTATTAAATCTTGGGCAACCCGTGGAGTGGATCCTGCTATTATGGGGGTAGGACCAGTTTTTGCGTCTAGAGCTGCTTTGGAAAAGGCTGGATGGTCAGTTGATGATCTTGAGTTAATTGAGTCAAATGAAGCATTTGCAGCGCAAGCTTGCTGCGTTATACAAGAAGCTGGATTTGATCCTGAAAAAACGAATATTAGTGGTGGTGCAATTGCTCTAGGGCATCCAATAGGAGCTTCAGGTGCGCGTATTTTGGTTACATTATTGCATGGAATGGTTAGAACCGGCGCATCAAAGGGTCTTGCAACACTTTGCATAGGTGGTGGTATGGGAATTGCCATGTGTGTTGAGCGTTAGTTTTCTTTTGTTAAATTTATTAAATAAAAATATTTTAAAGGTGTATAAATGAATAAAGTAGCAGTAGTAACTGGTGGAACGAGAGGCATAGGTAAGGCAATATCAAAATCATTAAAGAATGATGGTTATTACGTTGTTGCTATATATCATGGCAACGAAGAAGCAGCAATAAAGTTTAAAAGTGAAGTTAACTGTGAGGTTATGAAACTTGATGTAGCCGATTTTGATGCATGCCAAAATGCCATGAATAAAATTGAAAATGATTATGGTGAAGTTGCGGTTTTAGTAAATAATGCCGGAATTACTCGTGATGGTGTTTTGCATAAAATGCCAATTGAGAACTGGAATGATGTAATTCAAACTAACTTAACTTCGTGTTTTAATATGTGTAGGGCTATTATTTTAAAAATGAGAGAGCGTAAGTATGGCCGTATAATAAATATCAGTTCTATAAATGGTCAAAAGGGGCAGTTCGGTCAGGTTAATTATTCCGCAGCAAAAGCAGGAATGATTGGATTTACCAAGGCTTTGGCTCTTGAGTCCGCTGCAAAAAACGTAACTGTTAATACCGTGTGTCCTGGCTATATTAAAACGGATATGACTTCAGCCATATCAAAAGAAGTTTTGGACTCTATAATACGTCAGATTCCTGAAATGCGCATGGGAAATCCTGAAGAAATAGCTGCTATAGTTTCGTTTTTGGCATCAGAAAAGGCCGCTTTTGTTACTGGGGCAACTATTTCCGCTAATGGCGGTCAATATATGGCATAGTTATGGCGATAGTAAAAATAATTAATAGGCTGTGTCTAAAACGTACATTATGCGTATAATAGAAGAATGTTGTGAACTTATTTTGCGTATACCAAAAAGACAGATAGGCTCAGGATCTGCATAATATCTGATGGTAATGAGATTGAATGGGCAAGGTTTATGAAACGTTTCTTAGTTGTAATTTTTAGCGTTGTTTTTGTTACTATTGCGACATTAGTATTTGCTCCATCGTTCATAGATTGGAGCTTATATAAAAATAGTGCTGAAAAGCAATTTGTAGAAAAAACTGGCCTTAATATTGATATAAAAGGCAATTTAGGGTTTTCAATCTTACCATCACCTAGATTTTTTGTTGAAGATGTGGAAATATCATCCCCTGAATATAACAGAGGGCAAAAGCTGGCATCTTTGGATCGTTTAGAGGTCAATCTATCTCTAATGCCACTATTTAGTCGTAAAATTAAAGTAGAATCTCTTTCTTTAGTTAGTCCTGTTATTTCGGTAAAAAGATTAGAAGATGGTCGTTTAAATTTGATAACTAAAGAAATTGAGGGTCTCGTATCGAGCGACGGACAGGGTCAGACCGTAGCAGATATCCCGCAGGTATCGCTAGATAAAATATATATTAAAGACGCTTCATTTAACTATTTAGATCAAAAGAACAATGAGAATTTCAAAATTCAAAATATAAATTTGGATCTTAGCGCGGATAGTCTTACAGGACCGTTTAAGGCTCAGGGGTCTCTTTTTTATAACGGCAACGCTTTAAATTTTAATATTGAAACCAGTGCTTATGATTTTAATAATAAAATTATAAGTCCTAAGGTTAAGTTGATTTTACAACCAAGTGATATAGAGTTGCAATATGACGGAATTGCTGATTTTAGCGATGGTTTTTCATTGCAGGGGCAAACTGCCATAAGGGTGAAGGATATAGTTAATTCTTTATCTAAATATAGAATTACATCACTTCCCTTAAATTCGGGAGTTATTGAAGCTAAAGGTTTATTAACTGCGGATAGTCGTTCTTTTTCTTATAAAAACTTATATGTTAATTACAATAAAGAAATGTTTTCGGGGGAAATAACAGCTAAGTTTGATCCATTATCGTATAATATCAAACTTAGTTCGTCCAAGGGTGCTAATATAGCTAAGATATTAAAAGGCAAATATGGTTTTAAAGAAGGTAGAGGGAGCGTTGATATCAGTGGCTGGAATAATAAAATTTCTTTAAATCACGCTAATATTGCTATTGATGATCAAGAGGCCAGTATAACGGGTAAGTATGTTAATTACAAAAAGGAAAAAAGACCTGAACTTAGTTTGCATATTGCATCTAATAATCTTAATTATGATAGAATTATTTCACATTTGCCTAAATCTTCTTCAGGTGGTGGAGATATAAAAGATTTCTTATCTTCTTTTGCTTTGCCGTTTGACTTAAGGGCTAACATTGAAGTTTCAAAACTTATATACAAAGAAACCCCTATAAAAGGAATATATTCGAAGATAGATATTATTGGTAATTCTGTGGGTTTAAAAGCATTACAAATTAAAGATTTTGCGGATACAGCTATTAAAATGTCTGGAGCAATAAATAATATTAATAATGCATCAGGAATGACTTTATACTTGGATATTAATAGCAAAAATATCAGTAATTTTATGCATTTTTTTGGTATTGATTTATCAAATTGGTCTAAAAATCTCAGGAAGGCAGATATTAAAGCCAAGTTATCTGGTATGTTGGATACCATGGATGTAACCACTAATATTAAGGCTATGGGGGGGGAGATTATAGCAAAAGGTTATGTCAAAGATTTTATAATCGCCCCTAAGATAGGTAATCTTATTGTGCAGATAAAACACAATAATATGTCTAAATTACTTCGGTTTTTAACTTCAGCAAAGGTTAATGATGAGAACTTACAAAAGCCAATGGATCTGTATGTAAAAATAAACCAAAATGGCGATAAGCAATATAAATTGAATGATATAAAGGGGAAAATTTCAGGAACAGCGCTTACGGGTAATGTTAAAATAAACCTGTCTTCTCCAACTCCTGAGGTGAGTGGTGATCTTTATTTTGGAAAAGTTGTACTAGAGTCTGTTATGTCTTTAGATAACAATTCATCAGATAAGAAATCATCGGTCAGGTGGTCAAAGGAACCTTTAAATTTAAGCTTTTTACATTCGTTCAACCTTGACTTAAAGCTTTCTGCCCAAAGCATCATATATGGTTCATGGCCTTTAAAAGCTCCTGAAATGAAAATAACTCTTAAAAATGGTGATCTTGATATTATTGATTTAAACGCCGAGGTTTTTGGTGGAAGTTTAAATTTGTCTTCTCAGCTAAAACCACCAAAAGAGTACAGGCTACCTATATATTTTGAAAGTTCAAGCGAATTTAACAATGTTGATATTGGTAAATTATCTATGGCATTGGTTGGCACGCAAATGGTAAAGGTTTCTGGAAAATCTAATCTTAATTTGAATATTAAAAGTTCTGGTGTCAGTCCTGCGGCGCTTATATATGATTTAAGTGGTACAGGCATTATAAACGGTTCTAATATAATCTTGAGCGGTGTTGATGTTACGCGTTTTATTCGTGCTCTTTCCGATGAAAGTAAGCCCGGTGACACGATTATGGGGCTTTGGAAGGGTAGCACCAAAGGGGGGAGGACGCAGTTTAAAACGCTAGATGGTGCTTTTATTATTAAAAATGGGGTGACGCAGATAAGTTCCATGATTTTAGATGGGGAAAAGGTGCGTATAGAAACGTTTGGAACAGTTGATTTGCCTAAATGGTATTTATCGACCAAACATAAAATGATAATAAAGGAAACAAAGGACGGTATTTCAGATGTACCTCCATTTGAGATGTCTTTTAAAGGTCCTTTAGATAATCCCACGCAAACATTTGGTAAGGGGCTTTTAAATGATTATCTAAATCGTAAAGTTAAAAGAAAACTTAATGACTTGCTTGGTAAAAAGCTTGGTTTTCCTAGTAATGATAATGAGCCACAAATGCAAGAGCCAGCTTCTGATCGTAGTGCCACAACATACGACGAAAATCAAACTAATCTACAAAATAACCATTTAAATCAAGAAGAAAATCCGTCTAGCATTGAAGATGATGCAGAAAAAGCAATAAAAGGGTTATTGAAGAACTTGCTGCGTTAGTTTTTGTTTTAAATTATCTAATATATATAGACGAATAGCACTGGAAAGGTTTCCACTATTATTTTTATCAATCTCAGAAATAAGAATATTGATAGAAACTCTTTCCTCTTTGGAAATTTTTTTTAATTCAATCCAGAATTCATCCTCTATTGTAATGCTAGTAGCATGACCTGATATGCATATGGATCGTTTTTTTATCTGTGTATATTCTGACATCAAATATCACTAATTAGGTTTTATCATATCTAAAGGATTGATCCAATTTGTGAATTGCTCTTCTGTTAACAGTCCAAGAGCTAGGCCAGCTTCCTTTAATGTTGACCCATCATAATGAGCCTTTTTTGCGATTTTTGCGGCGTTATCATAGCCAATATGAGGGTTTAGAGCTGTTACAAGCATTAGGCTCTCATTTAAGAGCTTATTTATACGCTCCTCATTTGCTTTTATGCCTGTGATACAATTTTTTGTGAAGCTATTAACTCCATCAGATATAAGTTTTATCGATTGTAAGACATTATAAATTATTACAGGTTTAAACACATTTAATTCAAAATGACCATTAGAGCCAGCAACTGTAACACTTATATGGTTTCCCATTACTTGAGCGCAAACCATAGTAAGAGCTTCACATTGAGTGGGATTGACTTTGCCAGGCATTATTGATGAACCTGGCTCATTAGCAGGAAGACTAATTTCACCAATACCACATCTAGGGCCAGAGCCAAGCAGTCGTATATCATTTGCAATCTTCATCAATGATGTAGCTATAACATTGATTGCTCCAGATGTTTCAACCATAGCATCATGAGAAGCAAGAGCCTCAAATTTGTTTTCTGCTGTAATAAATTCAAGTCCTGTTATGTCTGAAACATATTTTGCAAATTCTTCGGCGAAGCCAGCTTTACTGTTTATACCAGTTCCTACGGCTGTTCCACCTTGAGCTAGTTGTCTTAAACGTGGCAAACAGGATTTAATTCGCTCAATTCCATATTTTACTTGTGTTGCATATCCTGAAAATTCTTGCCCTAATGTAATTGGTGTTGCATCTTGAAGGTGAGTCCTACCTATTTTAACTATCTTTGTATATTCTTTTGCTTTCTTATTTAGTGCATCACACAGGTTTTCAAGAGCTGGTATTAGCTCATGATGAATTTCTTCCATTGCGGCTATATGCATTGCCGATGGAAATGTATCATTAGATGATTGCCCCATATTTACATGGTCATTAGGGTGAACTGGGCTTTTACTTCCGCGTTCTCCTCCTAATATTTCGATAGCGCGGTTGGAAATAACTTCATTTGCATTCATATTGCTTTGAGTTCCTGAGCCTGTTTGCCATACTACTAGGGGGAATTCTTCTATCAATGTGCCGTCAATAATTTCATCTGCTGCTTTTACTATGGCTTCACCGATTTTTTTATCGAGCATTCCAAGATTCATATTAGATAGGGCAGCAGCTTTTTTCTGAATTCCAAGTGCACGAATCAGCGGGTCAGGCATTTTCTCACCACCTATCTTGAAATTTTGCAGTGATCTTTGTGTTTGCGCGCCCCAATACCGGTTTGCAGGAACTTCTATAACGCCAAGTGAATCACTTTCATTGCGCATTTGTAAGTTGTTTTTGGTTTTTGCAATGTTGCTCATTTTATTGATCCTCTTGATTTGAAATTGTTTTTTCCAATAGCCTTGTCACATGACCCATTTTACGCCCTGACTTAACTTCTTTTTTGCCATATAAATGGATATTAGTAAGCTCTGATTCTATATATTCATCTATT
>JALTAZ010000098.1 GCA_027075555.1 Micavibrio sp. | reverse complement strand
CATAATCAAAATTATAAGTTACTGGTTTTTATATGAGTAAAAATAACGCCGTAAATATACTAATCGCCGAAGACAATCAAATTAGCCGAGAGCTAATGTCTAGCGTCTTGAAAACACAAGGGTTTAACACTATACCTGCGGGCGATGGTGATGAGGCAATTAATCTTTTAAAAAATAATAATGTTGATTTGGCTCTAGTTGATATAAATATGGAGCCAAAAGGCGGGTTCGATTTTGTCAAATATTTAATTGCCAATAACATAGATTTACCAGTTATTATGATAACTGCTGATGATTCCAGTGATATTTTGACCAGAGCCAGTGAACTTGGCGTAATGCGCGTAATGCAAAAACCTGTTGATCCCGATAGGCTTATAGCTATTACAAAAAATGTTTTAAAACGCTATGGTCATAATTTAGGTTTTATCCCCCCTGAAATTTATGAAACCCGCTACAATCATGAACAGCTTATGCAAAGGGCTATAGAGCTTGCCGAGCGCAATGCGAAAACCAAAAATGGTGGACCATTTGGCGCCGTAGTTGCAGACAAAAAAGGCGTAATATTAGGAGAGGGTGTTAATGGTATAACCTCTCGCGTTGATCCAACTGCCCACGCGGAAATCATGGCTATTCGTAGAGCAGCAGAGAAACTAGGGCGCTCTGACTTATCAGATTGCATAATTTATTGTTCTAGCGAGCCAACAATGATGGGGCAAGCATTGATCGTAAGTGTTGGCATAACCCAGATTTATTACGGTCTAAGCCATGAAGATGTTAAGGAAATTCGTACTAAGGATCATCAAGTCCGAGATGAGCTTATTTATTCTCAGAAGAAGGAAACAACATATACTCAAATAGGGCATGATAATGCAATGACAATGTTTAAACGCTGGCAAAATATGGCTGAGAAATTACATGACTAATACAACTAAGACTCTCAACTATAAACCCTTGATATAACTACGCAAAAAACCTATTACTCTTTTATATTCAAGTTTCAAATCCTTGTAAAATATTTCAATTCCGTCAAACTCTTCGGATTTACCTTGTTGTTCTATATTTTTTGCAATTTTAGCAATTTTTTCTGCGCCAATTTGCGCCATAATAGATTTAAGCGAGTGAGCCTCTAAACCTGCATCCAATGCATTTTTGTTGCTAATTGCCTTATCAATATTAAATATTAAATCATCAGCATCTTTAATAGTTAGCTCAATGACTTTTTCAACATGATCTCCAAACTGCTCAAGAAATGCAACATTAAGCGGAGCATTATTATTTTCCGCCATAACAAAAGGGGGTGTTTTTGTTTTATTATCAATCTCATCATCACCCTTAATAACCAAAGATGGTATCCATTTATCAAAAATTGGTGCGAAACATTCCCTAGTAACAGGTTTAGGGATAAAATCATTCATTCCCGAAGAAAGGCATTTATCTTTTTCTGCAGCTAAAACATTTGCGGTCAGTGCAATAATCGGGATATTTTTGTTAAACTTTCTTACCTCTTTAGCGGCCTGAAAACCATCAATAACCGGCATTTGGCAATCCATAAATATTAAATCATACGAACCCTTTTTTGCCTTATCTATTGCTATTTTTCCATTTTCAGCTTGATCAGTAGTACAGCCATAGCCCTCTAAAATTTCAGTAACAACAAAACGATTTACCTCTACATCATCAACTAATAAAATTGAAGCATTATATTTTAGTTTGGTTAGCCCCTCTTTATATTTTGCTTGCTTATCACAAATAATCTGCAAATCCTCATCTGAAGATATATTAAGTGGGATCGAAAACCAAAAGACCGATCCTTTGCCAACCTCACTCTCAACACCTATTTCGCCGCCCATAATCTCTGCTATTGACTTACAAATTGACAGCCCTAACCCCGTACCTCCCGCCTTTCTTACCGAAGATTCATCTATTTGAGAAAATGCCTGAAATAATTCTTTAACCTTGTCCTTGGGAATACCATCGCCCGTATCACAAATTAAAAACTTTAGATAATCTGAGCCGTCATTATCATTATTTTGTACTAGAATTTTTAATGTAATTGAGCCCTTAGACGTAAATTTCAAAGCGTTATTTATTAAATTTATGACAACCTGCCTAATACGCCCATGATCACCCATTATATATTCAGGAATATCATCATATTCCAAGTTAAATTCTAATCCCTTATCTTGTATAGGGGCTTGAAAAAGATGATATATTTCATCTATGCAATTATATAGGTCAAGCGGCTCTTTTACTGCCTCAATCTTTCCTGCCTCTAAAGCACTAAAATCAAGAATTTCATTTAATATAACAAGTAAAGACTTACCCGAGCTTTTAATAGTGTGAACATAATTTTTTTGCTTTTCACTAAGATCAGTTCCTTCAAGTAAGCTAATAGTTCCAATTATACCATTCATCGGAGTACGAATTTCATGACTCATGCGCGCCAAAAACTCATTCTTTTTTTCTACAACTTTCTTTGCCTCTTTTTTTATTTCCTCTAAATCTTTGCCATTTGGCTGTTTAGATTCTTGGGTAATTAATAGCGTAATTAATTTTCTGTTACCAAAATTATGATGAGTAACAGATACATCAACATTTATAATATTACCTGAATCTTTATGAATAATTTTTTCTGTTCTAGAATTATTATCTTTTGATAGAAAATCAAATTCAGGAATTAAAAAGGTAATATTTTTACCTGCAATAATTTTATTATTATAGCCTGTTATTGCTTCAACATGGGAATTTACGCTTTGTATAATGCCTTTACTGTTTAAAATAACCAAGCCAACAAAGTCATGAGATAGGAACATTTATTATCCTACAATATTCCTACGCTTTTCAATTCATGCTCAAGTTTTTCTTTTGTTGTAGGCTTTGTCATATAGCCATCAGCCCCTGCAATTATCGCATCATCGGCTTTGGTACTATCCTCAACACCACTAAAAACAATAACCTTCATATCACTGCCGTGCTTATCACGAATAACTTCTAGCAGCTCAAGCCCACTTTTCTTCTTTAAATGCCAATCAAGCAGTACAACATCAATCCCGCCCTCATCTAAAGTTGCCAATGCGGTTTCACCATCTGACGCCTGCTTAACATCAATGCCTAGATCTTCAAGAAATGCGCGAGCTGTGAATAATGAAACCGTTACATCATCTACTACTAAACAAGTTGCCATTTTTAAATATCTCCTAGTAATAAATCATAAAGTAATAAATCATAAAATTAAGCCTAAGCCGTTTTAATATTGGCTAAGAAAACCTCTACCTCGTTACTAAGGCTTACAGCTTTTTTGTTAATCTCACTTGTTGCCTGACTAAGATCATTAGCCGCAACTTTTGTTTTCTCCGAAGCTTTTTTAACCCCGATAGCAACCTCAGATACTTTATTTGTGCTATCTGCTGCACCTTGTGTACTACGAACAATTTCCTGCATTGCAATAGATTGTTCTTCCATTGCTGCGGCTATTCCTGTTGAAATTTCATTCATTTGCCCAATAGTTTCACTAACCTGATTAATTGCAGCAACAGTTTGACTTGTTGCATCTTGCGTGGCCGCTACTTGAGCTTCAATCTCCTCAGTAGCCTTTGCAGTTTCTGATGCCAAAGCCTTTACTTCTGATGCAACAACGGCAAAGCCCTTGCCTGCTTCTCCAGCTCTAGCAGCTTCAATAGTAGCATTTAATGCAAGTAAATTTGTCTGCTCTGCAATATCTTTGATAAGCTCAACTACCTCGCCAATTTTATCAGAGTTATCTTCTAGGCTAGAAATAACATTATTAGCTTCTTCTGCCTTTTCTACTGCTTCATTTGCAATATTAGATGAAACAGTAACCTGAGAGGCAATTTCCCTAATTGTTGCAGATAGCTCCTCCGAAGCCGAAGCAACAGTATTTACATTCTCTGATGCCATTTCAGATGATTTTATCAACGTCCCCGCCTGATACTCACTGTCATTTGCAACATCACTAAGACCTGATGATGTATTTGAAAGTATTCCCATTGATTCAATAACATTTTCTATAAATACAGAAATATTCTGATCAAATCCGTCTGTCTGCCCCATCAAATTATCGGCAAAGTTATTTTGTGCCTTTTGAAATGAACTTACAGCTTCATTTATAACCTTGGTTCCTGTTAGTAAACTTCCATGCATACCATTTTCAAGAATTCTACGGTAATATTTACCTTCATTTATAGAAATCATAACCGCAGAGGCCTCACGTACAAAAGCATCAACATAGTCAATCATGTTATTAGTAGCCTTTTGTAGTGCTCCAATTTTGCCACCTTCTTTTATATCAAGAATTCGCGCTTCAAAATCCCCCTCTTTAAGTCTAAGCATTATTTCATATGTACGACCTATTTCATTTATAGCCTTTTGAATAAAAATCATAGACATTAGCGATAAGATAATAGCCGCCCCAACAACCATATGAAGAGAAATGCCCGTATAAACCGCAACATATACAAGAACTGCCAATGTTAAAAATATTTGTGCCTTAAACAGAGAGGACAAATTCATCATAACTAGTTCCTTTTTCTTCTAAAATTTTTTCAAGTAATTTGTATGAGCTGTTCATGCCTTCTTTACGATTTTTGTGTCTTTTTTCCTCATCAATAAGCGTTTTATATAGTGGAACAATTACATCATTAACCACTCTGGCTTTAGGAAACCTTCTGTTAGAATGATATGATGTAATGGTGCCTGAGCTATCTATTGTTGGTGTTACATGGGCAAAAACCCAATAATGAGAGCCATCTTTTGACATATTAACAACGTAGGCAAAAACCTCTTTTTTCCTCTCTAGTTGATCCCATAAAAGTTTAAAAATGCACCGCGGCATATCAGGGTGACGTACAATATTATGGGGAGATCCTATTACCTCTTTTTCTGTATAACCAGAAAGCCTAACAAATACATCATTAGCATATGTTATATGCCCTTTAGTATTTGTCTTACTTACAATTATTTCATCTTTATCAAAAAACAGCTCTTTTCCAGTAGGCATAATCAATATAAGACACATTTGCTATTTGTAAAAAACACAATCAGCAATATAGCAGAAAAAATGGAAATTTTATCAAGAAAAAACAATTGGTTACAAGTGTATGCTCGTTATGTTTGCAACCATAGCAATAAAATCAACTTAAAATATAATATTATTCATTATCACCATCAGAAGACTTCTTTTCGTCATTCTTGGTTTTTATCCAAGAGAAAATAAAGCCAATGGCAAGCGCACCAACCGTAATATAAAGGGATAATGCCGGGCTGATATGACCATCGGGAATAAGACCATTATAAAAGACTTTAAAGCCAATAAATATCAACACAAAAGAAATTGCATATTTCATAAGCTCAAAGCGATCAATAACATTTTCCACCGCAAAAAATAAAGCCCGCAAACCAAGAACCGCAAATATATTGCTGGTAAATACAATAAAGGGGTCTTGTGTAACTGCCAAAGCAGCAGGTATAGAATCAACTGCAAAAATTACATCGCTTATCTCAATTACTATCAAAGCGAGGAAAAGTGGCGTATATACAAATCTTGATTTACCTTTTACTTCCATGGCTTCTTCTTCACTCAAACTATCACGGCGAACCATAAATTTATTGCCATGTATTTTAGTGGTAAGAGGAAAGCGTTTTTTCAAAAACTTAACCAGAGGTTTTTGTTCAAAATTTTCAACATCATCATCATCATCTATAAACATCATCTTGATGCCTGTAAATATTAGAATTGCAGCAAATATAAGCAGCACCCAATCAAAATTATGCACTAAAGCAGTGCCTGCACCAATCATGATTCCTCGCATAACTATAACGCCTATAATCCCCCAAACCAAAACTCTATGCTGATATTGTCGTGGAATTGAAAAAGCAGTAAAAATCACAGACATAACAAATAAATTATCAAGGGAAAGGCTCTTTTCAATTACATAGGTCGTATAATACATCATGGCTTTATCTACGCCAAAATGCCACCAAACAATAAGACCAAAAGCAAGCCCCGCGGCAATATACCATGCACTTAGAATAAGGCTTTTACGAAAACCAATAACATTATCACCGCCTTTATTAAAAAGCTTTAAATCAATGGCCAGAAGAAACGGAATAATGGCAAAGAATAAAAACCAGTCAAATAGTTCCATAAGAAACCCTTTAATTATTTTACATGCATAAACATGCTCTGTTGAACACTTTGTAACATGACATCAGGCCAATATCTACATAAATCGGCATAATGATATACATATAAAGCCCCCCATAACATTAAAAAGATTTTTTCTTAACAAATCCTATATTTTAGTATTTAAAACTTGCCTCAAAAAGTTTATATCCTAGTTACATATGGAACATAAAGTCAGGCTTTTAAGAATGAAAAATTTAAAAAATGAAAAACCGTTTATCATATCTTCATTTTCACCAAGAGAGATTGTGAGCGAGCTTGACCGTAACATTATTGGGCAAAATGATGCTAAGCGTGCGGTTGCCATTGCTCTTCGCAATCGATGGAGAAGATCAAAGCTTGACCCTGAGTTACAAGAAGAAGTCTATCCTAAGAATATTCTTATGATTGGACCTACAGGCGTTGGTAAAACCGAAATTGCTCGCCGCCTTGCCAAACTTGCCAATGCGCCTTTTATAAAGGTTGAAGCAACTAAATTCACCGAGGTTGGCTATGTCGGTAAGGACGTGGAGTCAATTATCCGCGACTTAACCGAAATGGCAATCCGCATGACACAAGAATCCATGCGAAAAACCGTAAAAGCCCAAGCCGAAATTTACGCGGAAGAACGTGTCCTTGATGCATTAGTAGGCGATACAGCCGGAGAAAATACCCGCCAGAATTTTCGTAAAAAATTACGTGAGGGAGAGCTTAATGATCGTGAGATCGAAATTGATGTTATAGACAATACCAACCCTATGAGCAGCATGATGGATATTCCCGGAATGCCTGGAGCATCTATGGGCATGATAAATATTGGTGATATGTTTGGCAAAGCCTTTGGCGAAAAACGCAAGAAAAAACGCCTTAGCGTGCTAGAGAGCTATGACATACTTATTGCCGAGGAATCCGATAAGCTACTTGATGAGGATAAAATCATAAGCAACGCGCTAGAGCTGGTACAGCAAAATGGCATTGTGTTTATTGATGAAATTGACAAAATCGCAGCGCGCCAAGATCTGCGCGGAGGTGACGTATCTCGTGAGGGCGTACAGCGCGATTTGCTGCCACTAATTGAGGGGACAACCGTTATAACAAAACATGGAGCAGTTAAAACCGATCATATGTTATTCATAACAAGTGGTGCATTCCACGCGGTTAAACCATCTGATCTGCTTGCCGAATTACAAGGAAGGCTGCCCATTCGTGTAGAGCTTCGTGCTCTGACAGTTGAGGATTTTAAGCGCATCTTAAAAGAAACCGAGGCAAGCCTTATCAAACAATATAAGGCTCTTATAGGAACTGAGGGCGTTACCCTTACATTTGAAGATGAAGCCATAGAAGAAATTGCCCGATTATCATTTGAGGTTAACGAAAATATCGAAAATATTGGGGCACGGCGTTTGCATACGGTAATGGAGAAATTGCTAGAGGAAATTAGCTTTACCGCCAGTGACCGCAGCGGAGAAGAAATAGTAATCACCGCCGAATATGTACGCGAAAATGTTGAGGAATTAGTAAAAAGTGCAGATCTAAGCAAGTTTATTTTATAATGATAAATAATATAAAGATTTGGCTTTATAAATTCCGTATCTAGGGCGAGAATCTAACTGTGATCTAAATCCAGCGCACCTAGCGTTTTAGTGCATATTTGGTTGGTGCTTTGGATTTTCATCTGGATCAGCGCATATCTGGTGTCGGGATCTTCAAAATCGCGGTTATCTTCGATATTGCGCTCTACTTTATCGCGATGAATATAAGGAACGCCAATAACCGCAACAGTTTTATTATTCATAAGATATTGTCTTGCTTTTAGACTTCGCCTTACATCTAGACCTTGCAAAGCCACAAAATCACCGGCTTCGGATTTTTCCTTAAATACCTCAAGCAACCCCTTATCAATCAACAACCCCTTGCCTTTTTTCCCCTCTGCCGTTGCCTTTGAAGGAGAAAAGTAAGTTAGCACAGGAAAAGAAGCAGCGCGCTTATCATGACCTTCTTCAATACCATTTAGGAACTGCCTTCTTTGCGCGGCGCTGAGCTTACTAAGCGCTGTTACCTCAGTATGAAATGCGTTTTGCATATCGATAAATTTTCTTTTATTGCGCCCGATAACAAATTCATCAAAAGAGCGCATATCATTTTCAAACATTATATGGGTGCGTGAAAATGCTTCAGGATCAGTTTCTTTTATGGTTTCAGACATTCTTATAAACTCGGCTGTGCTTTTAAATGAAAACATATAATGATCATTATCCAAAAGCGTCCGAACGCGGCGCGGTGGTTTAACATCTGATGCTTTGCCCTCAAATTTTGTGCGTAAATCCTTCCACCCCGGATCAAAATCCAGCTTTAGGATTATTGGTAACTCACTCTTTACCGCTTGTGGAAGCTCTCTTATCCAGCCCATAATTACTTCCTATAATCAATTGTTACAAATATCAGAATAAATATCGTGATATGGCTCTATAATATCAGATTTTGTGTCAATTTCTTTCCATCGTAGCTCGCTATCTCCTTGGCTTATATAAGGGATTTTAACGCCTAGCCCCGATACAGAATTGAAAAAACGAGGAAAGCCTATAACCATACCATTTTTATCAGATAGGGCGTTTCCTGCTCCACCATTTTGTAAATCACGCAAAAGGTTATCTTCATCACCTAGGCGACCAAACATAGTGGCATTGCGATAATTAGTAATCTGCCCTTCATATTCTATAAAGAGTTTATCCGCTTTGCCTGCACTAATTACCCGATCAAGATTTTGCTTAAATTCGTGCCAGTCCTTAGATTCAATATATCCATAAATCTTGCCGTCTTTTCTTGGGGGTTTTTCCCATTGCGCCAATGTCGTCATATGAGCAGAAGATATATCAGCCTTATCGCCAAACATCTTGTAAAGAGAAAAGCTATCATCTATAGGGGATTTTAATACAATAGGATAGTCACGCTCTAAAGCGATATTTAAGGATCTAATTTTTACAGCTTGTCTTTTTGGCATTTTCAACCCTAGCATTATTTGTAATAAGAATAGACAAAGTAAAAGCTCTATGTCAAATAAGGCTATCCCCGATTACGCCTAAGCAATACATATAGCGCGCCTTCGCCGCCATGTTTGGGCTTGGCTGTTTGCACATTAAGCACATAATTAGATAAAGGCATATCATCAAGCCATTGCGGAGTTTTTTGCTTTAATACGCCATTTGTGCGTTCTAACAATGATTGATCTGAATGACGCCTATAGCCTTTGCCTGTAATAATCAAAACACAACGCTTACCATTATTATAAGATTTAGGAATAAAATCCAGCAAAGCATCATATGCCTGATTTTGATTCATACCATGCAAATCAAGCCTTCCTTCAATATCTAGCTGGCCGCGCCTTAATCGTTGCTCTGTGCGGCGATCTATATCTTTACTTTTTGAATAAATATCTGTACGTGTTAAATCGTTTATTTTCTTATAAGAATTATCATAATTTATATCTTTTGCTTTATCATATTGTTTGTAAGATATCTTAAATTCTTCTTCTTCTAATTCATCTATTGTAAAATCTATATTATTATCTTTTAGAGGCTCTATATCCTTTATTACCTCAATCCAAAGAGCCTTATCCTCATCACTTTGTTCAATATCGCTATGGATTTTTTTACTTTTATCCTTCATGATATAAGCATTATAGCGCATTTGTGCTGCTATGGAAAAATATGATTGCTATTTTATGAATTATAAAAAATATTTAAAATTATTTAATCTGGTGATATTGCTGCTATTTATACAATCAAACTCTGTTATAGCACAAAATGGTTATTACGAAACCACTGTAACTCCTGAGGAGCAGGCAATATTTGCATTTTTTCGCGCGGCTAAAGAGGCACCAGATTATGACCTATGGATAAAATCTAAATCCAAATATAAAAATTTACCCGAAAGTAAAAAAGAAGGATTTTTAATAAAAGAGATAATGCGTTTAGGGCAAGGCTATGGAGCTTTTGACATTGATACAGATTTAATAGAAATAAAAATAAATACAGTGTCAAAATATATACCTGCAAAAGATGGAAAACCCGCGCGCATAACTTTTAGGTTTTTAAATTTGGGAAATAATGAAATACCAACCTTTAACTATAAATTTGGTGATGGCTATATCTCTATGATTATCAACAAATTTGCTTTCTTTTCAAACCTAAAACTAAGCCCTGAAAAAGACAAAGTAATAAGAGATAAAATTCCTTATGAAGATGATGAATTTGATACTGAATTAGAGGTTCATTTAAAAATATCTTCTGCTGATTATAAGAACTTTAAAATAGTAAGAGATAAAAGACAATGGTTTATGATTGGCGAAATTGCATATATAAAATGCAGTGTTGATTCATATTATACTCAACAAAATTATATATTATGGGACTATGTAGCCCCATGGTATGAGCAAGCTTTTAGAATTAAAAACATGCCAGAGGAAGAAAAATACCCTCACCCTTATGATCTTTTTAAAGACAGATAAATCGTAAAAATCTATTAAATTTGCCAGAATTGTTATAATCTGCTAGGTTTCAAATATATACAATAAGAATATGGGTAAGGTTATTTATGATTCCCTATCTTCCCAATATAAGTTCAATAAAAAAACCTCTGGAAACAGAGGCTGTAGACCGTGTTCAGGAAATAAAAGGCACGCTCAAAGGTAAAAAAGAAAATATAGATAGTAATTTATATCACAAAAAAGACCATTATTCGGAT
>JALTAZ010000097.1 GCA_027075555.1 Micavibrio sp. | reverse complement strand
TTAGCAAGATAGCGAGCTATATACGCAGCAGAGCGATCAACTTTTGTAGGGTCTTTTCCAGAAAAAGCTCCTCCACCATGTGGAGCGGCTCCGCCATAAGTATCAACAATTATTTTGCGACCTGTCAACCCTGCATCACCTACAGGACCACCAATAACAAAACGACCAGTTGGGTTTACGTATATTTCTTCTTCTGTAGGCATCCAGCCCTCAGGAAGAACTTCTTCAATATATGGGCGAACCAAATCCTTAACGTCACTTTGACTAAGCCCTTCTACATGCTGAGTTGATACAACAACGGATTTTACTCCAACAGGGCGGTCATTCTTATATTCTAAAGTCACCTGAGATTTAGAATCAGGTTCAATACCAACTAATTTACCAGATTGACGATCTTCAGCCATACGGCGTAATATCCGATGTGAATAGTACAATGGAGCAGGCATTAAAGCATCTGTTTCTTTACAAGCATATCCAAACATAATACCCTGATCGCCTGCGCCTTCATCTTTATCAATGCCCGTACCTTCATCAACTCCTTGCGCAATGTCAACTGATTGTGCGTGCAGCTTTACATCGACATTGACAGTTTTATAGCTAAAGCCCTCTTGATCATAACCAATTTTTTCTATTGCATCTCTTGCGGCTTGCTCAATGGCTTCTTTAGTAACGCTTTCAGGACCGCGGGTTTCACCAGCAATTACTACGCTATCAGTAGTAACCATAGTTTCACAAGCAACGCGCGAATATGGATCTTCTTTTAGATATAAATCAAGAACAGCATCTGAAATACGATCACAGACTTTATCCGGGTGTCCTTCTGATACAGATTCGCTAGTAAAAATATAATCGGTTAGTGCTTTTTGTTTCATGGCTTGTCCTGAATATGGCATTTATTGCTCACTCTTTTTATTTAAGTTTGTGTTCTAGTGTTGCACACTAAAGCAAAAAAAAGACTTATTACAAGCCTTTTTAGAAAAATTATTAAGATTATATATAATTGGGATCATAACACAAAAATTTTAAAGATACTGTTTTTCTAATTATCAGCTTATCAGTATCATAAGATGCATAACATAAGGAAGTGTCTATATAATGCACAAAACGGTGTAGTGAGTTTTATTTCTAAGCCATAGACCTTATAAAGCGAATTATCTCTTTGCGCTTCTTTACGCTTGGTATAGAGTAATAAGCTCTAATCAATTCAACAGTTTCTTTATTTTTTAAAAAATCTTCTGGAACAGATTTTGCATTATCAGCAAGACCTTCAAATGCATCTTGGTCATTATCTGCCATACCGTATATAGGCTTTTCCAAGTTGTTATCGAGCCCCTCATAAAAATAATTTATAGAAACTCCTAACGCCTTACTGAAATTAAATAGGCGACTTGCACTTACTCTATTAGTCCCACGCTCATACTTTTGAATTTGCTGAAATGTTACACCAACAGAATCTGCAAGTTTTTCTTGGCTTAGACCTATTACCGTTCTTCGATTACGTATTTGCAGACCAACATGCTTATCAATTAAATCTGCGCTACCTTTTGTTTTTCTTTTTACATATGGCATAATTTGCCCTCGAGTAGTTGTCATATCAATATATTGAAAAAAACCTCAATAGCTATTACCTACAACAGAGTGCTATAGTATGCAATAGCACCTAAAGTATATGTGGTATTTTTAGCATAAACACAACTAAATATCATACTAAAGTAAAATTATACTATAACCTATCATTTTTATAAATAATCATGGTAATTACATTATTTGTTTATATCAATGGGTAATTTTAGCTCAGTAATTATCGTATTACTTGAGCCTAGAGGGATATAATTATTTATTTTTCCTCTGGCATCTATAACTGCACTTATACCCGTATTGGCGCTGCGTACAACAGTAAGTCCTGATTCTATAGCTCTGAATTGTGCTTGTATTAGATGCTGATAGGGGCCCGCGCTTATTCCATACCATGCATCATTTGTGACATTTATTATCAGCTTCGGGCGCTCAATATCTTTAAAATATGCATATTTGGGAAAAATCACTTCATAGCAAATCATGGTACCAATATTTATATCATTAGAAATTTTAAGTAAATTTGCCTCTTTTCCTGCTTGAAAGCCTGTAAAACCAACTATTGGGGCTATATCAATAATATTTGATAAAGGCATATATTCACCAAAGGGCACAAGATGTGACTTGTTATATGTTTGTATGATTTGTGCGTTATTATTAAAAATTACAATACTATTATGGTATGTTTCTAACTTATGATTATATCTTAGTGCCCCTGTAACTAAATATGCCATATTGGGATTGGGGTATGAATTTAATAAATTTTGTATTTGTGCCTTTGCCCAAGGTGCATCAATTATACCTTGTGGTATTGCAGTTTCCGGCCATATAATCAGATAAATTTTATTTTCTTTGTTTTTATTACTTCTATTATATTTGGATGTCTTAACGAGTTTCATAAAGTTTTTAGATATGTTTTCAGCCTTCCATTTTTCACTTTGCTTTATATTTGGTTGAACCACTATTAAGGATATATTGCTTTCACTTTTACTTTCACTTTTATTGTAATTAACGATACGATTTTGACCATATAGATAAGATAAGGTTACGCTTAATATTATTATAGAACTTAGAGCTATCTTAAGTTTATTATTATTTGCCTTAAAAGTAATTATAAAGGCAGGAAATACAGCCCATAAAATTGTTATAGTATTTAATAAATAGATGTTCCAAAGTGATGCTAGTTGGGCTATGGGAAGTATACTAACCCAAGTGTATCCGTATAAATTCCATGGAAACCCTGTAAATAAATGTCCTCTAGCGTATTCTAACAAACTTAAGAGGAAACAAAAGCACAAATAAGATATGAAGTTATTGTCAGATTTACAAATATATTTATGTAATGCACATGCAAAAGAAGTGAATAATGATAATATAAATGGAAGACCGCTAATTGCAATTGGCCATGCCCACCAATATGGATTATTTTCAACAAGTAGCGCATTTCCAACCCATGAAAGACTAAACCCAAAATATCCTAATGAGAAAACAAACCCTGTTATAGCTGCTTTTTTAGTGGATTCACTCCTGTTTACGTATATATATAAACAACTTAGACCCACCAATATAGACGGCCAAAAGCTAGCCGGAGCCATAGATAAAGATGAAAATGCTCCAATTATAAAAATTATTAGGTATTCTTTCATGAAAACGTTTTAGCGCTGCAAAGGGCTTAATGCAATATTACAAAATTACAGACGGTTTCTTTTTCTATATAATTAAACAACATTTACTCAAAAGATAATCTAAAATTTTCTAAATATGTAGATACTAAAAATATGTAGATACTAAAGGGTATCATAATACCTCTGTACTATAGTTATGATTTTATTGTATAATTTTGTTGACACATTATGTTTTTTTCGCCATAAATGCGCATCTTTTAGGAATAAGAGCAAATGAAAGTCGTTAAAGAGATGAAAACATATTCTGCAAAGCCTGCTGAGGTTGAAAAGAAATGGGTAGTTATAGATGCACAAGGCGTTGTTTTAGGGCGTTTGGCTAGTGTTATTGCCCTGCGTCTTCGTGGGAAACACAAACCCGAATTTACACCACATGTTGATTGTGGTGATAATGTCATAGTAATAAATGCTGATAAGGTTCACCTTACTGGGCGTAAGCGTGATAACGATATTTTCTATTGGCATACAGGTTTTCCTGGTGGTATTAAACAACGCACAAAAGGTCAGATCTTAGATGGCAATCATCCTGAGCGCGTAGTAAAAAAAGCCGTTGAGCGTATGCTTCCCAAGGGATCTTTAGGACGTAAGATTTTTAAGAATATGCGTGTTTATGCAGGCGCAGAGCATCCGCATGAGGCACAAAATCCAGAAATTTTGGATATTGCTGCTATGAATGCAAAGAATAAAAGATAGGATAGGGCATTATTATGGCGAATAAGAAAGATGAAACAGTAAGAGACTTGAAAGACATTGGTGCAGCAGTTGCAGAGAGTAAAGCTGTTGAGGCCAAGGTTGGTGCAGCAGCTACTTCTGAAAACGCAGTTTTAGCCGATATTACGGCAAAAAGAGAGCCTAAAATTGATAATCTCGGTAGAGCCTATGCAACAGGTCGTCGTAAAGATGCTGTGGCCAGAGTTTGGGTCAAGGCTGGAACAGGAAAAGTTACTGTAAATGGTAAAGACCAAGCCGATTATTTTGCTAGACATACACATAGATTGATTTTAAACCAGCCTTTCTTAGTTGTTGAGCGCGTTGGTAAATTTGACGTGATAGCAACGGTTAAAGGTGGTGGTTTATCTGGTCAGGCTGGGGCGGTTCGCCACGGTATTTCTCGTGCTTTGGAAAACTTTGAGCCAACACTTCGCCCTGCTTTGAAAAAAGCTGGTATGATGACACGCGACGATCGTATTGTTGAACGTAAAAAAGTTGGCAAGCACAAGGCTCGCCGTACTAAGCAGTGGGCTAAGAGATAGTCTTTTTATAGTGATTGTGTTTTATATTTAAGTTTCATACCATTTGCAAATAAATATGCTTTGGTTATTTTGTTATCACGAGGTTGATTGTGGCTTGTTTTTATGGGTATTTAAGTACAAGCGTGGATCTAACTTCGTTATAGCATAAGTTCATAATACATAGGTAGGTATGCTTTATTTAGGGCAGGGCGCAAGTGATAAAGCATAAGTAGCTTTACGTAAGGAACGCAGCAACAAAGTCATAAAATAAATGCAAGTTGCTATAGAAGAAGTAATTGTTGGCAATTCCTAGATAAAAACGCTATATCACTATCACTGATGGGATTGATTATGTTCTTTGTATTTTTACTTAGGTTTAAATACTGCCATTCGTTTACCTCTATAGGGAAAATCGATTATTTTTTCGTACTTATCCATAGGGTCACTATTTGAGTAGCGCACAATGGCCTTACCATTAGGGTGTTTTTCAAACCATTCATCAATGGTATGAAAATTTTCTACTTCGATTGGTTTTTCAAGGCGACCTAGAAATGTGAACTCACCATGATATTTTTTTACAAACGCCCAATCAAGGATATCTTCGTGTGTTTTTATATAATTTGAGACAGCTCTAAGGTCATATTTTTTAAAGAAGCTGTTAGCAGCTATTATTTGTCCAATTACAATCAGGGTTACGAATATTGATGAAGTTATTACAGCTTTCCTAAGTGCAATATTCGCGCTAATAGCAATTAAAATTATTATCTGAGGAAGAATAGGAACAAGGTAATGTGGTTGCTTACCACTTATTATTGAAAAGGTTATAAACACAGGAATGCTGCATATTAGTATAAATCTTAATCCATTATCTTTTTTAGCTTGTACATTAATTTTCTTAATTCCTTCCCAAAAAGATGGAAAAGCCATCCATGGCAAAAATAAGACAGGCGACAATATGAGGTAGAAATAAATTGGGCGCGCATGAGATGAGCCGAAATTTCCAGTAACTCTGCCGGCAGTTTGATTCCATAACAGCCAAAATGCAAATTCATTGCTAGAAGCTTGTAATACTGGAATAATCCATAATGCAACAGGAATAACGGATAGGGTTATAGCCATAATACAACCACCATACCATTGTTTTTTTGAAAGTTTATTTTCATTCCATAAAGTGCCTAATATGATTGGGAATATTATATATAGCAACATAACCGGGCCTTTGGTTAAAACACCAAGCCCTATAGATAAAGCCATTATAAAAATAAATTTTTTGCTTCCAGTTTTTGCGAAGTAAATTAGTGATATAAGTGATAATAATACAAAAACTGTTAATGTTATATCGAACATAATCAGTGTTGCGTATATTAAAAACGGAAAGCTTCCTATCATTAAAAATGGAATAGTTCTTGTTTGTTCTTTTTTCTCTGGGAATAATATATCGGCCAGTTTTTTAGTAAGATATATACATAATATAGAAGCAATAAATATTGGTAATGTCCCTGACCACCTGCTAATTCCAAATATTAACCATGAACTATTCACAAGCCAAAAAAGTAAAGGTGGTTTATGATGGTATGGCTCAAAGTTTACCGTTAGCGGTGCCAGCCAATCACCTCTTAGATACATTTCCCATGCAACTGACATATATCTTGTTTCATCAATTGGCAGTAATGGTCTAAATATTATTGCGGTTATGAAAAGCGCAAATAGCAAAATGGCAATCAATAATTTGTTTGCCGTAGATAAATGGTATTGTTTCATTCTTTATTGTGATTCCAAATTTGGTTTTTTTATAACAAAGTAGAGATTTCGTATATATATTAACAACCCTAAACTTTGTCCAAGTATGAATACAGGATCTTGCCTATATATAGAGTAAGTCAATAATATAGCTCCCCCAGCTAGTGAAAAATACCAAAAAGACGTAGGAACAACGCTTTTTCTAGCCATTTCAGTTGCAAGCCATTGAATAAAAAACCTCATAAAAAATAAAGCTTGTCCTGTTAAGCCAACTAATATCCAAAAAGTTTCGGGGGAAATATTTGAAAATAAAAATCTCATTTATTAATCCTTATTTTATCATTTAGTCTAATTCTTCATAAACTTCTTCGGCGCGCCTTGAGCGTTTTTGCAGCCATAATACACCTCTGACATCACTAATACCTACAAATGCACGATTCCAAGTACCATATTTTGAAACTCCGTGAGTTCTAGGGCGATGCGAAACCTTAACATGTTCAAGTTTTACTCCTTCTCTTATCATAAGGGCAGGTAGAAATCGGTGCATATGATCAAAATATGGCAAATTCATATAGTCCCTACGTCTGAAAAGTTTTAAAGAGCAGCCTGTATCGCTTGTTTTATCTTTAAGTATCGCCGCCCTTATATTATTTGCAATACGTGAAGATAATATACGTACAATACTATCGTTGCGCTGTTTACGCTCTCCTGCAATCATAATTTTAGGGTATTGTTCACAATTTTCCATGTATTTATCATATAAAAGTTTTACATCTAATGGGTTATTCTGACCATCTCCGTCCATGGTTACAATAATATCATTGCCAGCAGCTTTAATTCCTGTCCAAAGGGCTGCGGATTGCCCAGAATTTGTTTTGTGCTTGATAATACGCAGCGATGGGAAACCTTTTCGAAGTTTTTTTAAAACCTCAAAACTTTTATCAGTACTATTATCATCAACATATATAATCTCGCTTATAGGTACGTTTTTTGCAGCTTTGGCTATTTCCTCCAAAAGAGATTTTATATTATCTTCTTCATTATATATGGGCACGACTATTGTTATCATTAGTATCTGATCCTAAATTAAGCTCTATTTTATGTTTGTTTTTAAGTTTTTCTGTGGTCAGAATTTCATAGATTTTATAAAATACCAAGGTCTTTTAATATTTTTTTATCCTTATACTTTTTTAAAAAATGTATAGCCAAGCCAACAGCCCTTATTGAACTTGGTACGATAACACAATACCGTATAACACAATACCGTATGGGACTGTTGCAATCTGTCTTAATAAATAAAGTGCTGTGATGCCTGCTAAGATAACTGCGGAATTGCTAAAAAATGGTGTCTTACAGATTTCTACCAAATTCAAGGAATTTCTTTCTTCTGGATTCAATTATTTCAAGTTTATCCCATGGGGTCATTTCTTCAAGAGCCTTTTCAATTTCATCGGCTACTGATTGGATTGTTTGTTCTTTATTGCGGTGTGCCCCGCCTATAGGCTCTGCTATAATTCCATCAATTAGCTTAAGCTCTTTAAGGTCTTGAGCCGTGATTTTTAATGCTGCGGCTGCGTCTTTGGCATAGGATCCATCTCTCCATAATATCGAAGCGCATCCTTCTGGGGATATAACTGAATATATGGAATGCTCTAGCATAAATATTTTATCAGCAACAGCTATAGCAATAGCTCCACCAGATCCACCTTCACCTATGACCACTGAGATAATCGGAATATCTGCCCTTAGGCATGTTTCTATGGATTTGGCAATGGCTTCAGACTGTCCGCGCTCTTCTGCACCAATACCAGGATATGCTCCGGCTGTATCTACTAGGGTTATAACTGGTATCTGGAATTGGCAGGCCATTTTTATAAGGCGTTGAGCTTTGCGGTATCCTTCGGGGCGAACCATGCCAAAGTTACGTTTTATACGGCTTTCTGTATCATAGCCTTTTTCATGCCCTATAATTATACATGAGCGAGCACGAAAACGTCCTATTCCACCTACTAGAGCATGATCTTCTGCGAAATTGCGATCTCCAGCTAGTGGAATAAAATCATCAATTATGGCTTTTATATAATCTAGTGTTCTTGGTCGTTCCTGGTGACGTGCAACTTGCACCTTTTGTGCAGGGGTAAGTTTACTATAGGTTTGTTTTAGTAATTTATCTGCTTTATTTTGCATACGGGAAATTTCATCAGCAATATTAACTTCAGAATCGCTATTTACATGACGAAGTTCTGATATCTTTCCTTCCAACTCTAAGATCGGCTTTTCAAAATCAAGCTGACTCATATTCTAAAACCCTAATGTTTTACTTAAACGTTCAAGACAAACCAAAACATTAAAACTTTGATCTGCCTTTATTTCTATTTTCCTTTTCCTTCAGCTCTATTTGATAGAGGGTGTTTTTCCTCAACTGATTCTTTAATATCTTTTCCTAGTATATGCGTATATATTTGCGTAGTTGCAATATCAGCATGACCGAGCATTTTTTGTACAGAGCGCAAATCTGCCCCATTATTTAGCAAATGTGTAGCAAATGCATGTCTTAAAACATGCGGGCTAACTCTACCATTATCAATTTTAGCTTCTTTTGCTAGGTCTTTTAAAAGCTGGGCAAAGCGCTGTCTTGTTAGATGCCCACTTGTGGCCGTTTTTGATGGAAACAGCCATTTATCTTGACTTGATGCGGCTTCTTCTCCGCCTGTATGTTGTTTACGCACTTCAAGATATTTATTTAAGGCCTTTTGCGCTGCTGTTGATAGTGGAACTATACGTTCGCGTCCGGCCTTACCTTCAACAATTAAATGCTCTGCATTTTTACCAATAGCTGAAAGTGGTAGCCCTACAAGCTCAGAAACACGTAAGCCCGTGGCATAAAGCATTTCTATAAGGCAGACCAACCTTGCGCCTTCTGCTGTTTCTTTTTCGCTTGCCGTTGCAATTAACCTGTCAACTTCATCTTCTGTAAGGGTTTTTGGCAAAGTTCTAGCTTGTTTAGGACTTTCAATAGTAGATGTTGGGTCATCCTCACGTTTACCTTCAGAAACAAGAAAGCGATAAAACTGTCTTAGGGCAGAAAGCCGCCTGGCAATAGTGCGGGTGGATACATTCCCTTTATCAGAAGATTTATCGCTTAAATCTTTAATATATGCTTTTAAGTCATCGGTACTTGCCTTAACTATTTCAGTGTTTCTATTATTTTTAAGGAATAAACTGACATCTGCTAAGTCTCGCCAATATGCCTGGCGTGTATTTATTGCTGCTCCACGCTCGGTCGTGAGCATGTCTAAAAATGCCTCAACAAGTGTGTGTAGTTCCGGTTTAGGCATTGCCGGACGGCCAGGTTTTGCCATTTTTATCTCCTCTAGTTTTCCATCTGCAATATGGCTTGTGCCAAAATTAGATGGGATAATTGTTTAAAACCTAAGTCATTTAAAGCATCAATAACATCACTAATTGTACCAACATATAGATCATTGTTATCTATATTGTTCAAAATATGCGCAGATAACAACAATGATACACTTATATCCTGATTTTTACTCGATTTATTCAATGCCTTCAAAATAATATAAGGTGGCATTGTATAGCGCTTATTCCATATCAAGTCAAAACCATTTATACCAATATAACGCAATTTATCACTATTATTTGCGCTACTGTCAATATTTTCTATAATATTTTTCAAAGCCAGTTTGTATTGTGATGAAGATAAATATTTTTGCATACTGGTAATAGCGATATTTCTTACCTTATCACTTTTGATATTTGTCATAAGCTGTAGGGCTGTTAGCAAATTTAATCTTATATTATTTAAGGAACCCTCATCGTAATTTAATTTAGTTAGGTTTTTTATCCAATTATCAAGACTATATGTATTATTTATATTTAATAAGTTTAACAGAGGCAAAACCTTTTGAGCATTTTCTATTGATAAGTCATTATCAATTTCCATTTTTACAATTGTAGGTAAGAGTGGAATAAGTACGGATATATCGTGTTTTTGTGCTATAGTGAACGCTTCGGATATTTTTTCTTTCCTTTTTTTGGTTTGTATCCAGCCTGATTTTGTATCTTTGTATATTTTGGCTAATCTATACCAATCATTATCTTTAGGCTTGCTATTTTTGTATTTTTCTAAAATATTATTATAGATATTTGATAAGGTTTTAGGCGGTATATAGCCATATTTTATGGCTAGAGATGTTATTGCTATTTTTGTACTATCACTTAAATTGCTTTGCGATATTAGTTGGGATATATGCTGCGCTGGTATATTTTTATAGAAGGAAAAATCAGCATCAGGAACTGTTATCTTATCATCGGCTATAAGGATTGATCGTTCAATAAAACTAAGATTTGAAAAAGATTTTGGATCATATATGAAATTGTAATTATCATTTTTTATTAGTTCTTTAAGTATATTATACTCTGATTCTTCGATTATCTGGACATATTTTGGAGCAGGGGTCTTTGACAGCGAGATCATGCAATAGGCATTCATTTCTTTCCAAAACTTTATATCTTTATGGCTTTCAAATGACGTTTTTACTTCTAAACATGCACGCGCTTTTTGTTTATTTAGCAGCATAGAGAATATCCCAGCACGTATGAGAGGCTCACTTAAATTATGAATTGACGCTTTATCGTAAAGCTCAAATGCTTCTTTATTATATCCCATACGCATTAGAGCGGTAATACGCAAAGTTAGCAGGTCGTTGCCTTCATATATTTTGGTATCATTATTTATTACTTTGCTATCAGCCGCAGTTATAAGAAGATTTTTTATTACATTTTGTAAAGTATGCCACGGGGTACGATTTATGTTTTTAAGTAAATATACAAGTTCTGACCTGTTTGCATGTCTGTATAAATCAGCACCAAGACTTTGCTTATCCCCTGTTTGTAATAGGCCAATTGATTCTAGTTTTGTATAATCAATATTCTGCTTTGCATGAGCTTTTTCAAATGGGTAGGTACAAGCTATTATAAAAATAATTATATAAAATATCTTATTCATCGAAAAGCCGATCATTTGGTACTGTTTGTGTTATAGTTTTTTGTGGTATTTCAACATCTTTTATTGCAATAAGGGTTGTTATCCCAACAAGGAAAAATACAAATATTGCAAAAAATATCTTTATTAGAAAGGACATGATACTTCCGTTCATATTGTGTTGAAGGCATATGAACTGTATAGCAAAGATAATAGTAATTTAAAAGGTGGATATATTAAGTTGGTCACAGATATTAAAATAGATAAGCCAATAGTTTTGATAGGCATGATGGGCTGTGGTAAGAGTCACATAGGAAGAATATTGGCAAAAGATCTAGGATTGGATTTTTTTGATATAGATCGGTTAATAGAAAAAGATCAGGAAAAAAGCATATCAGATATATTTGCAAGCAATGGAGAAAGCTTTTTTAGAATGCTGGAAATATATAAATTGAAAAGCGTTATTGATAGGGGGGTAAGTATAGTTTCAGCAGGTGGCGGAATTGTTACTACACCAGAAAATATGGATATTATTAAGTCTAAATCTATATCAATATGGATAAAATCCAGTGTTGATACCATATTAAAACGCCTTGATGGCGATAATTCACGCCCTTTATTGAAAAATGATAACCCCAAGAAAATATTACAGCACTTGTTAAACTCAAGAGAGGCTTTATATTCTACGGCTGATATATATATCAACAATGATAATGACGGCAATATTGAGAAAGTTATTGATAAAATAAAACAAGAATTGAGCAAATATAATGAAGCAATATAATGTCCATATAGATTTAGGTGATAGGAGCTACGATATAACAATTGGCTCAAGCTTGCTTTCTTCGATAGATAAGTACCTACCATTTGATATTGCAGATAAAAAGTTTTTCCTGATAACTGATACAAATGTAGAGCTTTATTCTTTGTCTGTGCAAAAGTTGTTGCAAGCTAATGGAGCAGAGTTTTGTGATGTTTTAACTTTTCCTTTTGGTGAGGCAACAAAGTCATATGATTCATTGAAAAAAGCCCATGACTGGCTGCTTAAAAATAATGTTCATCGTAATTCTGTAATAATGGCCATTGGTGGCGGGGTGATTGGGGATTTGGCTGGATTTGCGGCGGCAACGGCACTTCGTGGAGTTTATTATGTTCAAGTTCCAACATCGCTGCTTGCACAAGTTGATAGCTCTGTTGGTGGAAAGACAGGAATTAACACATATTATGGCAAAAATCTTGTTGGTGCTTTTTATCAGCCCGTAGCAGTGATTGCTGATACTGATACTTTACAAACTTTGCCAAAAAGAGAGCTATTAGCAGGATATGCCGAGATAGTAAAATATGGACTTATAGATGATTTAGATTTTTTTGAATGGTTAGAAGAAAATGCAAAATCTGTTCTAGAGCTTAATAAGGCGGCTGTTTCATATGCTATAGAGGCAAGCTGTAGGGCAAAAGCGGCAATTGTTGAGGCCGATGAGCGCGAGGGGGGAAAGCGGGCATTGCTAAATCTTGGACATACTTTTGGTCATGCTTTAGAAGCCGCTGCGGGATATGATGGTAGTTTGCTTCATGGTGAGGGCGTAGCTATTGGCATAATTATGGCTTATGAGCTTTCATTGCTTTTGGGACATTGCACGCAAGGCGATGTTGATAGGGTAAGGGCGCATTTCAAATCTGTAGGGCTACCAGTGGATATAGGATCGCTGAGTACCAGTATTGATGATTTATTGGCAATTATAAGCCGGGATAAAAAGGCGGTGGATAATAAAATGGTCTTTGTTATTCCCAGTGGAATAGGCAAGTCATTCATATCTAAAGATGTGCCAAAGGATATGGTTGTCAAAGTTTTAGAACAATTTATCCTAGGGGAATAAAAAATAATGGAAACATGGTTTATAATATCTATTATAGCGATAATTATTTTACTTATTTTATCGGCATTCTTTTCAGGTTCAGAAACCGCTTTTACTGCGGCTTCGCGGGTTCGTTTGCGTGCTAGAGAAAAAGAAGGCGATAAGCGCGCAGGTCTTGTAAATAAAATTCGTGATGAAAAAGACCGAATGATTGGTGCGTTGCTGCTTGGTAATAATCTGGTTAATATTTTGGCTTCGGCTTTGGCAACTAGCGTTTTGATAAAGTTATTTGGTGAAGGAGGGGTAATTATAGCAACTCTTATAATGACCATGCTAGTTCTGATATTTGCTGAGGTTCTTCCAAAAACTTATGCGTTTCATCATGCAGAAGCCATGTCTATGCGCTTATCTCCACTAATAAATTTGGTAATCAAAATTTTTGCGCCAATAACAGAGGCTGTAACGTGGATAGTTAGGCAAGTTTTAAGGGTTTTTGGTGTTGATATATCAAAGGTTGGTGCAGGTTCTCATCTTGAATTATTGCGCGGGGCAATTGAAATGCATGAAGGACCAGAACAAGAAACAAATGATCAGCGTGCTATGCTTCGTTCTATACTTGATTTGGCTGAGGTTGATGTCCAAGATATCATGATTCATCGTAAAAACGTTGTGATGATTGACGCAGATCAGCCTGTTGATAAAATTGTGGAAGAAGTGTTGAGCAGTCCATATACGCGTTTGCCGTTATGGAAAGATGACCCTGATAATATAATAGGAGTTTTGCATTCTAAGCAGTTATTGCATGAGTTAATGGATACAAAGGGAAATATTGATAACATAAATATTGAACGTATCTTGATGAAGCCATGGTTTGTCCCTGAAACAACTATTTTATACGATCAGTTACAGGCTTTTCGTAAACGTAAAGAGCATTTTGCAGTTGTTATTGATGAATATGGTACTTTTATGGGTATTGTAACACTAGAAGATATTTTAGAAGAAATTGTTGGCGATATTGATGATGAGCATGATGAATCTATGAGCGGTGTTCGCAGGCTGTCTAATGGTTCTTATATCATTGATGGTGAAGTAACTATTCGGGATTTAAATCGTGAATTTGAGTGGGGCTTGCCTCATGATGAATATGCAACTCTGGCAGGACTGATATTATACGAATCTCACATGGTTCCAGATGTTGGGCAATCCTTCCGGTTTCACGGTTTTCAAATGGATATAGTAAGAAAGCAGCGCAACCAGATTACTCTAGTTCGGGTTACTCCGCCTGATGATGAAGAGTTGATAGAACATTCCTAGCTGTTATTATATTTTGTTTTAAATGCTTAAGGTTTATAGTACCAATAATTACGCTACTTGTTCCTTTATGGCTGTAGGCAAAGCGTAGAGCTTTATAAATATTTATGTTATGACCACTAGATAGTACTTTTTTAAGTAAAACGCCCTTATTATGCTTTGCGGCATAGTCTAATACAGGTTTTTCATCTGCATATTCTGTATTATATGTAGCCATAACCACGTCCATAAGCTCTAATGTTTTTATTCCACCCTCAGCCGTTTTTGTAGATGCACCAATGGCTTTTACTAATCCTTGATCTTTAAAGTCATGGATGGTGCGAATAAGATCATCGTTATTTAATATATTCATATCCCTTCCATCAGAATGAATCAGCAAGACATCTATATAATCGGTTTTTAGCCTGTTGAGCGAGCGTTCCAAAGATTTTTTAAAATGATCAGGGGTGAAGATATATTCTGATTTTCCGTCTTCGAATTCTTCACCAGCCTTGCCGACAATAATCCAGTCACTGCGCTGTCCTAATAAGAGATTTCCAAGGCGTCTTTCACTAAGTCCATAAGATGGGGCAGTATCAAGCATATTTATGCCTAATGATTTAGCAGTATCTAGTAGGTCAGATAGGCTTTTATCATCAGGAAGATCAAAATTTTCAGGGTATTTAACCCCTTGGTTACGCCCGAACTTCACCGTTCCTAAGCCAATGGGGGATATTTTTATTCCTGTATTTCCTAGATTAACTTTGTCCATTTAGTTTTATCCCATGGGGCTTGTGCATAATCAACATCTGGTAAAAAGGAAAAGTTAGATATTTTATTAGAAGGCTCTATTTCAAGATTTTTTAAATCTTCTAATATCATTTGGCTTAACATTGGCGCAAAAGTAAGCTTTGTCGGCCAGCAATATAGAGCCTCATTTGTATGATGGATAGTAGGAGTATCAGGCATCCAGCCATCGGTTCTGGATTTACCCTCAATGCGGTCTATAGGCAAGCTTGACCATTTAACATCAGAAAAATCAATATTAGGTAAATATTTTTTGAACGTTTTTAGAGCGCTATTATAAACATGATTTGGATCATCATCTTTTTTGCGTTCTGCGACTTTACCCCCTAAATACCATATAAAATCACCATTTTTTGCTTTGTGTGTTGTTATCGATACTAATGGTTTATCTGTTTTTCCTACTAGATGTGCATAAAGCGGGAAGGGCGCAGGTCTAAGCATAGCTTGTAATAGGGGTCGTTTTTGTGTTTCAAGACCACACTCATGGTAATTTTTTTTTGCAATAATATGATTATTGGAGGCGCATGTAAAAATAATGCGCTTTGCTATTATATTATTTTCCTTTAGAAAATTAAAAGGTGTAGATGCTTGTTCATCTGTTATTTTCCTTATACAGCTTATATAAGGGCTTGCCAAGGCACGTATAACGCTAGGAATATCTAAGACCGGTTCGTCCATGAAAATTATAGATCCATCAAAGCCACAACTTTTAATATTTTCATTCCATTTATTCTTTGGAATGCTATGGGCTTGATTGCCTAAAGTTTTTTGAGCAACAATATTTGTTAAGTTACCAAATGCACCTTTGGGAATAAAAAGATGTTGTGAACTGGCATTGGTTTTTGCATTCGACAAATCAACAACATTTTTCCCATTAAGGGCATCTTGCCAGATTTCAGGCATTTTGCTTATGGTTTTTGCAATATTGCTAACTTTACCAGCAAGAGAGAATTTAAGACCAGAGTGGATAATACCTTGTGATGCAATGCTTTGTTCACCGCCAATGGCTTTTTTTTCTAGTAAAATTACATTATACCCAAGTCTTTTTAAGTGGTTGAATGTCCATAATCCAGCAATTCCTGCTCCGAAAATAGCAACATCTACCTTTGTAATATTATCTGATTTTGCCATGGCATTGCTTGTATTTTTTTCCAGATTCACATGGGCATGGCGAGTTACGTGGAACTTTTCCCCAAGTGGCAGGATTATTTTTATCAAAGGGAAGTTTTTTAGGGAATTGCTGAACTTCTACTGATTGATTATTGTCTTTGTGAGAAGAGGATAAGGCAGGATCACTTCTTGATTCTTGGAATTGGCTTTCGGCTGCTTTTCTTTCTGCATTCATTAAAAGTCTTGCACGTTCCTGGTCGATATTAAATTCAACAATGCTAAGGGTCTGCGTTATCGTTTCACGCATATTTTCAAGCATTTCTTGGAACATAGCAAATGCTTCGGTTTTATATTCATTAAGCGGGTCTTTTTGTCCAAATGCTCTAAGGTTAATACCTTGTCTTAAATGATCTAAGTTAAGTAAATGTTCTTTCCAATGCTGATCCAGAATTTGTAAAACTATCGATTTTTCAATTTGTCGCCAAATCTCAGATCCTGTATTAGCTGCTTTTTCCGCCATTTTTTTATCAGCGGCATCAATAATGCGTTCTATTATTTCATTATCGGCAATACCTTCTTCCTTTGCCCAGTCCTTAACAGGAAGATCCATATTAAGAAGGCGAGATATTTCTGTTTCCAATGTTTCAATATCCCACTGATCTGCGTAACTCCCCTCTGGAATACAGCGTACAACCATGTCTTCAATAACATCATACCGCATATCGCGTATCATCTCTTCAAGATTATCAGATGTCATAATTTCGCGCCGTTCTTCGTAAATTTCTTTACGTTGCCCATTCATGACGTCATCAAATTTCAGAAGATTTTTACGTGCTTCAAAGTTCATGCTTTCAACTTTGCTTTGTGCACGTTCAAGCATTTTTGAAATCCAAGGGTGTTCTAATGCTTCGCCTTCTTCAAGTCCAATACGTTTATTAGCAAGCAGACTTTCAAGTTGTTGTCCCGCAAATATACGCATTAAATCATCTTCAACCGATAAGAAGAACATAGAAGCACCAGGATCACCCTGACGACCAGAACGTCCACGTAGTTGATTATCAATACGTCGCGACTCATGACGCTCTGTACCTATAATATATAAACCTCCAGCTTCCTTTACTTTTTCCTTTTCAAGTTCTACTTCCTCGCGAATTTTTGTAATTGCTTTTTCGCGCTTATCTTCTGACCATTTGGGATCAACTTCGTCTTCTATACGCATTTCTGCGTTACCCCCAAGTTGAATATCTGTGCCGCGCCCTGCCATATTCGTGGCAATAGTTACCGCTCCAAGTCGTCCAGCTTGAGCAACTATATAGGCTTCACGTTCATGATGGCGTGCATTTAAAACATTATGCTTAATATTTGCCTTTTTTAATCGCGCTGAAAGTTGTTCTGATTTTTCAATAGAAACTGTTCCAACTAGAACAGGTTGCTGACGTTCTTTGCACTCCTCAACTAATTGAGTTATGGCATCTTCCTTTTCGCGTTGTGATTTATATATTTTGTCATCATAGTCTTTGCGTATTAGCGGCTTATGAGTTGGAATCTGAATGACACCAAGCTTATATATTTCTTCAAACTCTGCGGCTTCTGTCATGCCAGTACCAGTCATACCAGCAAGTTTTGGGTATAAGCGGAAATAATTTTGGAATGTTACTGATGCAAGTGTCTGATTTTCATTTTGAATTTGCACTGATTCTTTTGCTTCTATAGCTTGGTGAAGACCTTCGGAAAGGCGGCGTCCATCCATCATACGGCCTGTAAACTCATCAATAAGGATAACTTTGCCATCTTTAACAATATAATCTTTTTCAGCCATAAATAATTTATGCGCTCTTAAAGCTTGATTAACATGGTGGACAAGTCCAATATTTTGCATGTCATACATATTTCCACTTTCAAGCAATCCATGTTCTCTTAAAAGTTTTTCTACATGTTCTTGTCCTTGTTCAGTTAGCACAACGCTTTTATGTTTTTCTTCAAGCTCATAATCAGATTTTTCTAAATGGGGTATAATCTTGTCAACAGCGATATATAGCCCAGTATTTCCCTCTGATGGACCAGATATAATAAGAGGTGTTCGCGCCTCATCAATAAGTATAGAATCAACCTCATCAATAATGGCATAGTTAAAGGGGCGTTGAACCATTTGATCTATGCTGAATTTCATATTATCGCGCAAATAGTCAAAACCAAATTCATTATTTGTGCCATATGTAATATCGCAATTATAAGCCTCGCGCCGTTCTTCTTCACTTATATCAGCGGTAATACAACCTGTTGTTAAACCTAAGAATGAGTATATCTGACTCATCCATTGCGAATCACGTTTGGCAAGATAATCATTGACGGTCACAACATGAACGCCTTTGCCTGATATTGCATTAAGGTAAACTGGTAGTGTAGCAACTAGGGTCTTGCCCTCACCAGTACGCATTTCTGCAATTGCTCCATCATTAAGTACAAGTCCACCAATAAGTTGAACATCATAATGGCGTTGTCCTAACGTGCGCTTAGCTGCTTCACGTACAACGGCAAATGCTTCATGTATTATTTTATTAAGAGACTCTCCACTTTCCAATCGTTTACGGAAAATAGCCGTTTGTTTTTTTAGCTCATCATCGTTCATCGACTCATAAGTAGCTTCTAACGCATTGATAGGCTCAATGTGTTTATTATATTTTTTTAAAGCACGCTCATTAGATGAGCCAAATATTTTTGTAGCTAATGAGAGAACCATAAAATCTCCTAGAATTTACATTAGATGCTTTGATATAAGCTGCTAAATCGTCTTCGTCAATAACAGCACTGTGGGTAAAGCATATAATATATGTTGAAAACAGTATTTTCATTCGTTAGGTTGTCACAATCAATACGCATATTAAGATAAATTTACGAGGATTATTATGAAAGATTTTAAGAAGTCATATAAGGGCTTTGCTAGGGCGCAAAACGGTAATGCGGTGATGGTCGCTCTTACTGTTACAGCCATTTTTGGAGCTGGGTTTATTGGCTATAAAGTTGGTCAAGAGGATATATTTGAACAGTTTATGGCTAATTTGTCGCAACAAGATACAACTGATATAGCCTCTCAGGAGTTATCAGAGGTTAATACAGGAAAAGAAAATCCTGTTTTAGCAAAGGTTGATGGTCAGGAAATAAGACGTTTGGAAGTTATGGAGCTTGTTAATTCAATGCCATCGCAAATGCGCCAAATTCCCTTGGCGCAGCTTTATCCCATGTTGCTAGAGCAAGCTATTGCAAATAAAATAGTGGATTCTAAGGCTGCTAATTCTGGTTTAGATAAAGATAAAGATGTTCAAAAGCAGTTACTTAACGCTAAACAGCAGATTATACGAGCTAAATTTTTAGAAAATGAAATTAAATCAAGAGTTGGTGAAGATCGAATTAGAGCTAAGTATAATGAGTATTTAAAAAATTTCCCTAAGGTAGATGAGGTTAGAGCCGCTCATATTCTGGTTGATGATGAAAAATTAGCAAGAGATATTATAAAAAAATTAGATAATGGAGCTGATTTTGCCACTCTTGCTAAGGAGTATTCCAAAGATGGTTCAGCACAAAATGGTGGTGATCTTGGATTTTTTGTTAAGGAGGATGTTGTTCCTGAATTTGCAAAAGCTGCTTTTGAAACTAAACCTGGTACTTATGCCAAGCAGCCCATTAAATCTGACTTTGGTTTTCATGTTTTAAAAATTGAGGAAAGGCGTCAAAGGGCTCCAGAAAAATTTGAAAAAATGGCTCGATTTATAGAACAAGAGCTTCATCGCGCAGCATTTGATGAAATTATGAAAGAGTGGGAGTCCGCTGCTAAGATTGAGCGTTTTGATATTAACGGTAATCCGCTTCCAAATGCAAATGCAAATGATCAAGATCAGGCAACAGCCTCTTTAGGAGAAAAAGAAGCTAGAAACGCAGAGCCTGCCGCTGGAGAGGTTATAGTAGAAGAAGACTCTAAATCTTCAGAAGATAAAGCACCAAAAGATAATTCAAGTAAAGTAGATAAAAAGGCAGAATGATTTTATGATTTGAGTTGTTTAAGTTAAGTCGTGGTCGTTATTGGTCACGACTTTTTTTGTAGTTAATTTATAATTAATTATATACTATAGTAGCTTGCATTTATTTTATGACTTTGTTGTTGCGTTTCTCACGTAGGTTAATACGCTTTGCTACTTGTGCCTTGTCCTAAAATAAAGCTAAATCACTATAAATAGTTAAAAGGGGTTTTATTAGCATGAATTGTGAACAAGCACTTAAGTTGCCAATGCCAGAAGCTCCGTCTGGTCTGCCAATGGTCTTTGTTGCAGCCGCAGCCTTAGTTGATTCAAAGGGAAGGGTGTTGTTAGCACAAAGATCTCAAGAACGGTCAATGGCAGGGCTTTGGGAGTTTCCAGGTGGAAAGGTTGAAAAAGGTGAAAACCCTGAATTTACAATTATGCGTGAATTAAAAGAAGAACTTGGAATAGAAACAAGAGAATGTTGTTTCTCACCAATAGGTTTTGCATCACATGCTTATAAAGATTTTCACTTGCTTATGCCTTTATTTATTTGCAGGGTATGGAAGGGAGAGATAAAAGCAGTGGAAAATCAAAAATTTGCTTGGGTGTTTCCTCAAGATATGTATGATTACCCGATGCCAGAGGCCGATATACCGCTTATTTATCAACTAAGGGATCGTTTGTAATATTTATTTTAAATAGTCTGGGTATTGGTAGGGTAAGGTTTTGGCTATGGATATTATCGCGGATCTTAGTTTTTCCATCGTCTATGTATCCATATCCATTGTTCTGGCCTTTCTTTAATCCATGCTTCAAGCAAGCTATGCGCATCTTTGATAACATCTTCAACTGGGCGTGGTTTATTATCTTCATCAAATAATATTAAAGGTGGGTAGGGGGTTATTTTAAATTTACAGCCACTTATACGCTCATTTTTTACTGGAACAAGAGGGCATTTGAATTTTTGACATAGATGGACAAATATTGGATTTGTCATAGCTGGTAGAGAAAAAAACTCCACCTCAATGCCTTCATTATATTTTTGATCAATCAATATACCTAGAGCATCTCCGTTTTTTAAGGTTTTAAGTATATCTTTTCCACTTTCTCTTGATTTTGGAAATGCCGGCAATCGACCATTAAGAGTTCTGGCCTTATCAAGTAGGTTGGCTGTCCATGGGTTGTTTGGTGCACGATAGGTTAGAGCAATGGGTTTATTATATTGCGTAAGTAAAGCCGTAGAATTTACCTCCCAATTTGCGATATGAGCACCAAAGAAAACTATAGGCTGTTTTTTATTGAGCAAAGCCTCTAAACGCCCTTTATTTTCAATTATTGTGTGTTCTTTGCTGATTTTTTTAAGGTGTGGATATTCGGCAATTACTCGTCCTAAATTTTCCCACATACCAGCAATTATACCATCTTGTTCTTTTGTTCCTAATTGGGGCAAAGCTTTTATAATATTTTTACGAGCCTTACGGCTAGTAGCAAGTCTAGGACCTATAGCTCTTCCAATCCAACCACCAATGTTAGAGGCTTTTTCAGGAGGAAACATAGCGAATAATATAAATATCAGGTGAAGGAATAGCGCTTCAAAAAAATAACGAATTCTTTTCATATTATTTCTCTTTAAATTATTTGAGCGTGCTTTTTATAAATGATACTAGTTTATCTTCATTATCAAATTTTATCTCAATAGGTAGAGTTACAACATCATTTTTAAATGTCTGAGGTAGTCTAATATAATCCTTTTCAGTGGTTATAATACTAGAATTACTATTTAGAGCAGAGTCTTTGATTTTCTTCAAATCTTTATAACTAAAATTATGGTGATCAGAAAAAGAAAATGATTTTATAATTTTATATCCATTATCTTTTAGAGTTTTGAAGAATTTATCAGGATAACCTAAACCACAAAAGGCTATATATTGTTTTGATTTATCGGGCATATTTTTTGATGCTGGTTTTATTTGAGAATAAAATACAGTCATATTATCTGGTATTTTATTTTTAATTTTCCTAATATCTTTACCAATAATTATAACAGCATCAACTTTATTTAATGCATGTTTTAATGGCTCTCTTAAAGGACCAGAGGGTAGAGTTCTTTCATTACCAAATCCCATATTCCCATCAATAACTAGAAAAGAGATATCTTTCTTAAGTGTTTGGTTTTGTAATCCATCATCCATAATTATCAGGTCTGCACCTAGTTTATGAGCCATTAATGCACCGTTATACCGGTTCTTGGAAATTATTGTATTTGAATGGCTTGCAAGTAATAACGGTTCATCTCCTGTTTCTTTTGCATCATCATGAACCTTTATGACCCTTGTATTGTGATTATTTCCACCATATCCCCTAGTCAAAAAATAAGGTGCATTAGAGATATTATTTTCTTGAACTAGCTTATTTATCGCAATTGAGATAGGTGTTTTTCCGCTTCCTCCTGCTGTTATATTGCCAATACATATGACGGGTATTTTAACAGACTTTGTTTTAGTAAAGTTTTGGTTGATATGATGCCCGATTTGATAAAGCACACTAAGCGGATATAATAATATCTCACCTAATGTTATAGAAATATTTGTTTCTTTATACCAAAAATCAGGGGTTCTTAAGATCATGATTATGTCTTTTTATCTTCACAGCTTAATGCTGATAATACTGGTTCAAGCTCTTTCATAACATTATCAATAACATGGGTTTTTTTATTGGCAAACTCTAATGCCTTACTCTCAAGTTTTTTAAGCTCAGATTTATCTTTTATCAAATTTTTAATAGTTTTATATAGTTGTTTGCTATTTTCTACCATTATTGCAGCACCTTCTTCATCCATATTATCATATATTTGTTGCAAATTTTGAATATTACAGCCATGTATAACGGCACAATTTAATTGAGCAGCTTCAATAGGGTTATGACCACCACCCCCATCATTGCTTAATGAGCGACCAATTACGGCGATAGGGGAAATTTTATAAAATAGCCCTAGCTCACCAAGTGTATCAACAACATATATATCATCATCATTTTTAGGTAAAATTTTATTTACTCCCCTATAAGTAGTTTTTAAATTATATAAGGAGCAATTATTCTTTATATCATCACGTCTTTCTGGGTGCCTTGGAACTATAATAGTAAGTATCTTGGGAAAATCTTTTTTTAGTTTTTTATGTATGATATGTGCAATTTCTTCTTCTCCTTCATGAGTGCTGGCATACAGCCATATTTCCCTGTTTCCTATGGATTTTATAATTTTCCCTAGATCATTTTTATTAAAAACAAGCGGAGCAGAACTATATTTTAAATTATCTGTAACAATGGTTTTGAATGCCCCGATTTGGTCAAATTTATTTTTGTCTTTACTGGTTTGGCATAATATTTTATTAAAGCTTGATAATATATTTTTGGAAAATTTAGGAAATATCTTCCATATTTTGAATGATTTATCAGATAATCTGGCATTAACTAAAATGGCTGGAATATTACTTTTTCTTATCTCATAGAGCATATTTGGCCATAATTCAGATTCCATCCATAAAATTGCATTAGGCTTCCAGTGATTTAAGAAGTTTTTTACCCATTTGGGGTGATCTAATGGATAAAATTGGTGCAGGGCATTTTTTGGTAAAGCCTTGCTCATCAATTGAGCTGAGGTTAATGTTCCGGTTGTTATCAAAATATTTGTGTTTGGGTAGTCTTTTATAATTTTCTTAATAAGGATCAGTGCAGATTGCGCTTCACCTACACTTGCTCCATGTATCCATAACAGTTTTCCTTTAGGACGTTTTTGTGATATTACAGCCTTTTTTTCTATATAACGAGTAGTTGACTCCCGACCTTTATTTTTTCTTATGATAAGCAAAAGAGCAAACAGGCACCCCCCCATATATGTAAGCTGCCTGTATAGTGCATACATCACTAAATCTCATCTTCGGATATAAATTTATGTCTTACCTAATCAATAAAAAACGACTATTTTATACATTATCTACCATAACAACCAGCAGCAGAAACCACTCCACCTCCTGGATAAAGTGGATCACCACCGGGGTGATAGCGACAACCAGGTTGAAGGCAAACATGCTCTTGATATGTGTTTGTATTATATCCTGACCTTACAACCTGAACTCCTGTTGGTATTGGTTGCCCCGAACAAGGACAATTTGTACCACTACAATTTACTGGAGTGGTCAAATTAAAGTAGGTTTGTACAGGGTCATTAGTCCATGGCCCCGATGTAAGTGCAGATGCAAGATTAGCATTCCAGTTAGTTTGTATAGAAGTACACATGGTTGGTAAAACTCGCTTATCTGTTATTGAGGAAGCGTATTCAGAAAATGTAAAAAAACCGTCCGTATTGCCATTAGATATAAAATTTATACATTTGGCTTTTTCCCAAACACGCATCATAATATCGCAGCTATACGCAGAGCCCCCGGTAATTGACTCAGGGACGTGATTTATACCAGCAGCGGCCGGATGACCAGAGAGTAAGTTATATCCACTAGCAGAGCTTTTACTACCAAAATTATTGTTTATATATGTGATCAGAGAAACGCCAACGAGTCTTTGTAGTGCATTGTCCAAGCTCGAAGGACCTAGCGGGCGACCAAAAGCAGAAGTTTCGCTTAGCATGTTTGTGCCTTGTACTGCTAGCTCTCTTACCAAGCGATCAAAACATGTATATTCAAAAACGCTGTCAGGTTTTAAAATAATATTCTGATTTTGTGTTATTTCTCTTTGAGCTTCTAACCATGCTCTAGCCGATAGTGATTCATAGTAAAGAGAGTCGCAAGGTGTATCGGCTATGACAGACCCTGCATTTGCGTTAGGAATATAGAACATGAGGAATAAAGTATACAGAGCTACTGTTTGTAACTTTAATTTTATCATGTTAAAAGTCATTGTTTTATCCTTTGTCACTCTCAAATTCATAATAATATAATACACAAATATTCAATATTAAAGCAAATAGCTTTTGTTAATAAGGTGTACACACTCCTGTTGGTGTAGTTGCAGGAACGGGGCCATTAATAACAAAAGGGATTTTTACAGGTCTATAATAACAACCAGGATTGGTGCAAATATGCTCATAATGAATTTTTGCAGTTCTAGAAACAACATTAATAAGTCCTGGGCCTAGCAAACTATTATTATATTCAAAAGTAACAACAGGAACCCCCGTAGGGATAGGGGCGTTACAATTAGTTACAACCCCACTAGAAATCCCGCCCGTTCCAGGCAGGTATGTTCCAACAAGTGTTTGAATTCCCAATATCATTTCATCATATAGCTTCATAACATCAAATGACGAATATGCATTAAGATTAGAACCATCATCACAATTATTAGCAACTCTTATTAAGTCATTGGAAAAACCTGTGTTTACCCCAGATACCGCACTCCCCGATGCAGGGCAAGGATCCATTATACTGCTAGCTGATGTGCTTGAACCTGGGGTAGTGTTATCTAACTTTGTAGAAGATGTGCCTGCCGTCACAGAATCTGAAGAGCTGTTCCCCGGAGAGCACTCTGTAGGAATAGATCGCGGATCTTGTGAAACCAAATCTTCAAAGGTTCTAAATCTATCGTCTTCTTCAAAATCAATGCATTTTGCTATGTCCCAAACAAGACTCATGTTAGAGCAGCTATAACTAGTTCCGCTTGCGTCTGGAAAGCTTGAATCAACATCTATGGAAAGGGCTTCGCCCATAAATTTATGACTAAAGTTATTATTGATATAGGTATCAAGATTACCAAATATTAGAGATTGAAGATTGCCTGAAACCGTTCCTGAAGCTCTAGCCGCATTAATAGTAACACTGTAGGGTGATACCGTGTTTGTTCCTCCACTGGGACAAGATGTTGGGTCAGAGGTCTGGCTGTCACCAGTGGATAGGCAAACTTCTCTATTATCCCATGTTCCATCATCTTCAGTAAATATTTTACCTGCCTCTTCCCTAGCAACATTAACCCACTGGTCAAAACATGTATATTCAAGGACACTGTCTGGTTTATGAATTATCTGTTCGCTCATAATAACTTCGCGATTACCATTCATAAATGCATGACTGTATATTTGGTTCATAAAGTTACCATCACAAGCACTAGAGGAGGATCCAGTTACATTGTCATAAGGAGCAGGAGTTCCGGTCTTAGGGCCATTTAACGATGGTAATATACCTGATTCAGTATCTGTATATATGTCATAGTCCGTACAAGGTATGCCAGGAGAACACGCAGCATTTGCTGTAGCTGAAAAAAACACAACATTAGTTATGCATAATAATAAAAATATAATGTTACTCTTACAATTATCTAGCACAATTATGCTCAGTCCTTCATATGTTGTTCAGATATTATATACATTTTTTTCTTCGGCGACCACATATATATATCAAAATTATAGTCATTATTAATATTTTTAAATACTAATAAATTTTTTATACCATAAGATGTTGATGTATCTACCATCAGCTTACGGGCACCTATTTTAGATAATAGCAAGATTTTGTCTATTTTTTCAGCAATTATTATATGTGTGCATTCATAATTATCGCGCTTACATGATTTTCTTCTCAGTATATATTCAAGCACACCATCATTATTTAAGTCTACGCTAGCTACTTCATAGTTAGAAGAGTTGGTTTTATATTGTTTTTCTAAAAATTCATCAATTTGCAATTGAAGTGATGTGCTTAGTTTATGGTTATATTTTAAGTCTTCGAGTGCTTGTGATTGACACATGCCAAGTATTAAATAAGTATATATTAGCAAGGTATATAACAGTTTTTTTGACCTTAAAACACACATGATATAATATTATTAATAATTCATGGACTAAATAAACATAAAATTATAGCAATAAGGTAACTATATAAGATCAATATCTAGTATTGCCATATTAAAATCATATGAAGTTTCCCCTTCATCAATTATTTTATATAAAACTCCAATAAATTCACCATCCATCATGACTTCTATTGAATCATCTGCTTTATCTCTTTTTTTTACAGTAATACCAGAGCACTTAAATACACGTTCAATATATGATTTAAGCTTTGACATTTCTTCGGCGCTAAAGCTCATGATTATTTTCCTTCTTGTTTGTTGGTATATTTAAACCATTGGATACGTTGTTATGACATAGTTTGGCAAGTGTTTTTCTATCTTTAATATCTTTTGCTTTTATTATATTGTGGAAATTAAGGGATATAACAGCACCTTTACTTAATGCAAAATTCCATAAGTGTTTTTCTAGTGGCATATCCATATTTACATGCCAAGAGTAAATATTTCGATCTTCTTGGCTTAATATGTGTTTATTATCAACCAGTTCCATACGCAAAGTGATTGGTTGTATGATTATGTTTTTTGCTTCTTTTTTATAGGCAATGGAAAATAAACTTGATTTAAATGGCATGACCTCTTTTCCATCCGTAGAAGTACCCTCAGGGAATATTATTAAATTTTTTTTATCTGCAAGTATTGCGTCAAGAGAGTTCCTTTCTTTTTTAGCATCTTTACGATCTCGACTTATAAAGGCAGTTTGCTGTAATTTTGATAAAAATCCAAAAACTGGCCAAGAAGCCACATCTTTTTTTGCAACGAAAGATCCTTTTATAATACTGCCTATAGCGGGAATATCCAGATATGAAAGGTGGTTTGATACATATATAGCTTGAGTTTTTGAGTATGGTTTGCCGATAATTTTCAATCTTATCCTAAAAATCATACATACGGCTTTTTGCCATATCCAAGGGACTACATATGAGTATTTACCTTTATGCAGTGAAAGTATCAATAGTTGAATAGGAATAATTGTAACAGTTACCAGGGCAAATAATATAAATTTTATTATAGCGATTATAGGTCTCATTATTCTTATCATCAACTCTCATCTAATTTACCGGGCATGTGTTTTTGTATTTTGCGTTCATAATATTTACGGTAACGCTCGGTCATTAAGCTGGTTTGAACAACTATGCATACATCAATTGTATTAAATTGATAATCTATCACAGCGCCATTGCCAATAGTGGCTCCTAGTCTTAGATATCCTTTAATCAGGGGGGGGAGTGAGGCAAATACACGCCTTTCATTTAGGCTATCTTTAGAATGTATATTCATATCTACATAATGTTCTTTTATCGCTATAGGAGATATATCTTCTGGGGTGGAGTGATAATGGTAAAGATATGATAGTTGTTTGGAAATTTTATCAACATTAATACCCTGGAAGCTTGCACAACCAAATAATAAATCTATATCATGTTCCGTAATATAGTTTGCTATTCCTTGCCAAAGCATATTCAAAATTGGCTTTGTTCTGTAATCGGCTAGAACACATGAGCGACCAAGTTCTAGCAGGAAGTTGTCACTTTTAATTAGTTTTTCTAAATTATATTCATTGCTAGAATAAAATCTACCGTGCTTTTCTGCAATATTTTGACGTAAAAGCCGATAGGTACCAACAATTTTTTCAGAATTATCTTCTTTATTGCGAACTAGAACAATTAAATGATCAGTTATTTTATCAAAATCATCAAAATCTTTTTGTTGCCGTTGCATTTCTAGGCTTGGTTGTGCCCCGTACTCACTATAGAAAACTTTATAGCGAAGTTTTTGTGCTTGCTCTATTTCTTGCGATGTTTGTGCTAAACGAACATAGGCTTCTTGCTCTTTGTTTTTATTTGCCATATTGCTTGCTCAAGAATGTTTACTTACAAATTTATATCTACAGAGAATATAGCTATATGATCTATAAGTACACAGATTTAAGAATACAGAAATTATTTTAGTTACAGGGTATGTTTTTAAGTAACAATTATTTATGCGTAAAAGTTTAAAATGTATTTTCACGGTATGGATTCTATGCCATGAAAATAAATATTACGAAAAGTTTTATAATAATTCTATTGAAGTATTACCTATTCGTTATAGTATGATGCGCTTATGTACTGTTCTGTAAATCAACTGAAAGAATTTTATGATAGTGAAATAGGTGGTATCGTCCAATCTATTTTGATAGGTCATATATCTGGGTTATGGGCCGATGTCCATGGTTATAGGGTTATGGGCTGTGGTTATACATTGCCTTATTTGCAATATTTTATGGATAAATCTCCTGAACGCGTTTTTGCGATGATGTCAAAAGAGCAAGGTGTTGCCTATTGGCCGAAAGATAAAAAAAATCTTGTTATGACATGTGAGGAGGATAGGTTTCCAATAGAAAACGCCTCGCTTGATCGTGTTATTCTTGTTCATTATTTAGAAAGTTGCAACGATCTTAGAAGCTCTATCCGTGATATATGGCGGGTTTTAAAACCTAATGGAAGGGTTTTGGTAATTGTTCCAAATCGTTTAGGGGCTTGGGCGCACGCGGATTGGTCTCCCTTTGGGTATGGTCGCCCATTTACAGTTTCTCAATTGTCACTGTTGCTTAATGATAATTTGTTTTCTACAGAAAATTATGAAAGCGCATTATTTGTTCCGCCGATTCCTGATTCGCCAATTATAATGCGCTCTGCCAATATTATAGAGCGTTTCGGTAGCAAAATACTACCGTTTGTCGCTGGTGTGCATATAATGGAATTTAGCAAGAAAATATATGCAAGCATTGATAAAAAAGGCAGTGGCTCGGCCGTATTTTCTAAGACAAAGGTTCTTCTTGGCGCAAAATCCAAGCCAGTTCCTCAGGTGTTTGATCCTAGCGCTAATAACTAATAATAAGTAACTATATACCAAGGGGGTTTTGAGGGTTTATTCCATCCATAAATTGCTTACTACGATTTGCGTTAGTAGTTTGATATACCAGACCTGTCCAGCTAGCAAGAATACTTCTTGCACTATCTGTCCAAGTATTTTCCAAGGTGTCAACCAGCTCTTTATTTAGTATATCCAGCTCATCTTTGCTCATATGTTCAGGGTTATACAGCATAAGTTTTTCAATGGTTTCTGCCTTGAAATAATTTACAGGCATTGGTGGTGGTTTAGATCTTTTTCCTGATTTATATAATTTTAGCTCACGCTGATATTCTTTTAGTAAGCTGATTGTGTCATACTCAGGGTGTCCTTGCATACATATTAATCTAAAACCGTCTGGAGATACTGCAATATGTGTTCCTGCCTCTTTACTAGCGACAAGAGTTTTAAAACCTGCTTTTTCAAATTGTTCTGGTGAAATTACATTGAAGCGAGAATGGGGAACATCAAAAACCGTATTCATATTTCTAACTAGCGGGTGCGTTCTATTAGTTACTCTATGGTGATAAACCCCCCATAACTTTCCATTTTGCAAAGGTTTTCGTTTTTGTCCGTATTTTGATTGCATAACTGCGTGCGTAGCAAGACACGAACACATAGTTGATGTAACATTATCCCAAGCCCATCTTATAATATTTTGTAGTGGCTGCCAAAATGGTTCTAGCTCTAAATCAGGTTGAGACACATTGGCACCTGTTACTATCAAAGCATCAAGACCTTCTTCTCGTAGTTTTTCAAAGGGCTCATAATATTTTTCTATATATTTTTTTGTTTTATCGCTGCGTTTTAATTCAGGAATGGTAAAGGGGTGAATATAAAGTTGAGCAATTTGGTTGCTCTCTCCAATAAGGCGAAAGAATTGACGCTCTGTGGCTTCTAGCGCTGCGTCAGGCATCATGTTAAGCAAACCTATATGAAGTTCACGTATATCTTGATGTTTTGCCCTTTCTGGGGGAAGAACTGTACGACCCTCATCTTGAAGTCGTTTAAAAGTTGGTAATTCTTTATAGGCAACTAAAGGCATATGATCGTAATATCCTATTTGATTTATCAATCACTAACATGTAATAAATCTATGGTCAAAACCCATATTAAAAAATATTGTAGTGGTGGGTAAGTAAGGTAAGGTCATGGTAGAAAAACTAGATAATATCCGCAAGCAAATAGATAGCATTGATAATCAGCTCCATGATTTATTGATGGAGCGTGCTTCTTTGGTTTCTTCTGTAGCCACGGCAAAAAAAGAAAATGGAATGCAAATTGTACAGCCTGCAAGAGAGGCGCGCATGATGCGGAGGTTGCTAGCCCGTCATAAAGGTCCTTTGCCATCAAAAACAATTATTCGTATATGGAGAGAACTTGTTGGCTCGGTTTCTCTTTTACAAACGGGATTAAGCGTTTGTGTTTCTGATGATGGTAAAGGAAATTTTTCTTATTGGGATATGGCAAAAGATTATTTTGGTAGCGCTGTCCCTATGAAATCTATGAAAGGCCATCAATCCGTAATTAGCGAAGTTATCGAAGATAGAGCATCTTTTGCTGTGCTTCCATGGCCAGAATTAGATCAGGAAATGCCTTGGTGGTTGCACCTATTTAATCGTCAAAATAATGATGATGATCAAATTTATGTTATTGGTGCACTTCCATATGAAAAGACAGCCCTTTATGGATCTCAGGCTTTTGATCGGGCACTGATTATTTCCAAAATGATGGGTTATATGCCATCAGATGATGATATAAGTTTTATTGGACTTGAATTATCATCGGATATAAGCCGAGCACGTATAAAGGAGCGTGCAGAAAGAGCTGAGTTTGATGTTATTAATCTTTATACAGGAAATATTCCACATAATGATAATGTAAAAGTTCATTTGGTACAGGTAAAAGGGTTTGTAGATAATATTTCTTATTCTATAAAAAACTTAAAAGATGAGCTCGGTGATGGTTGCCATTATTGTTATGCCATTGGGGGGTATCCGGTGATACCGGATATTGATAAAAAACCCAGCGAGCAGGAAGATGTCGCATAGAACCTAAAGTTAAATATAAAATAGAGATTTTAAAAAATGGAAACTATTACGATAGTTGGTATGGGGCTTATTGGCTCATCATTAGCAAGAAATATCAAAGATAAAAAACTAGCAAAAACCTTAATTGCAGCAGATATAAATGAAGAAGTTTGCAAAAAAGTAATTGAGTTGGAAATTGCGGACATAATAACTGATGATCTAGCACGAGCCGTAGAAGATGCAGATATGGTGGTTATTGCCGTTCCTGTTGGTGCAATGGAAAATGTTGCAAAGGATATTGTGCCATATGTTAAAGAAGGGGCTATTATAACAGATACAGGATCTGTAAAAGTTTCTGTTATTGATGCAATAAAACCTTTTATTGGCGCCAAAGCCGAATTTGTTCCCGCTCACCCTATTGCAGGGACAGAGTTTTCAGGACCTGAATCTGGATTTACAGAATTATTTAATGGCAGGTGGTGTGTATTAACCCCTTTGCCAGAAACAGGAATTAAGGCAGTTGAAGAAGTTACCAAATTATGGGAATCTTGCGGATCAATGGTTGAGATTATGGATCCTAGACATCATGATCTTGTTCTAGGTATAACTTCTCATTTACCACATTTAATTGCTTACACAATTGTTGGGACAGCTAATGAGTTAGAAGATGACATAAAGTCAGAAGTTATAAAATTTTCTGCAAGTGGATTTAGAGATTTTACACGCATTGCTGCGTCTGATCCAATAATGTGGAGAGATGTTTTCTTGAACAATAAAGAAGCTGTATTAGAGATTTTACAGCGTTTTAATGAAGATCTAACGGCACTTCAGCGTGCGATTCGTAAAGGCGATGGAGACTATCTTTATAGAAGGTTCAAAGACACCAGAGCAATAAGAAAAGAAATTATTGAGCAGGGACAGGCTTAACCCTGCGAGTTGCAAAAGATGAGGGTTTACCGTTTTCTAATATGTAAGCATCATTTTTATTAGGAAATTCATATATATTTATGGCTCCAAGGTAAACTTTATTATCTTGAGATGTGATAGTTGTTGAAATTACACCATCTTTTTGCATCGCTCGAAGGGCAACAGACGCAAATGTTGCGGCTCTTGCTTTAATTATTTTTTTGTTAACTAAATCATTTATAAAATTTTGATGGTTGGTTAGTTCTACCTTAAGTTTAAAAATTGGATAATCATTATGTAATTTAATGTCACCAGATAATACTCCTTTAGTTTCTTTATGAGTTAAAATAAGCCTTTTTATTTGCAAAATATTGTTCCAAAATTGAGCTTCACCGTCAATTCCATCAAATTCTAGATTTTTGTTCCAGTGCTTTATATCAATACGTATTTTTCCAGTTGAAAAAGTAACAGGCATATTAGGAAAGGGCCAGCTTTTAGCTTTTATAGACTCAATTGTAATTTTCTCACGCGGGGTTTTTATTATTTGCTTAGGAAGTGATAATTGTATTTTAAAAGGAAAACCATAGATTTTGGGCTCTCCACCTTTATATTCTAAAATATTTGGATTGGTTTTTATATCTGTCATTAAATTAGAAATAGATTTTCCAATCTGTGTGGATATATAAAACCAAAATATACTGTAAGATAATAATGCAACTAGCAATAAATTGATAAAAATTCGCATGGAAGATTTTATTTTATTCTTTAACCCGGATCTAGCTTCTTCCATAATTTTAGCTGTCTTTCCTTCTATTTCAGTTTCAATTTCTCTAAGTATATCGCTAGCATTTTTATCTTTTGATGGTAAAATGGGCGGTAGGAATTCAAATATAACCGTCCCAGGTTTCTTGCACCATTTATGTTTAGGGTAAAATATTCCTGTGTTAAGTGCCATAGGGATTATAGGAAGATTTGTTGCTTCTTGAATTCGTATAATACCTATTTTATAGGGTTTTTCTTTTGCACTTATATCAGGGGCGACGCGCGTTCCTTGAGGAAATATTATAATAGGACGTCCTTGTTTCATAACCCTTTTCGCGCCATCTTGCAGAGATTTAATTGCAACTTTTGGAGTTGATCGATCTATGGCTATAACATCGCTTTTTGCAAGATATAGCCCCCATAATGGAATTTTTAGCAGCTCTTTTTTAAGGACGATAGCAGGATCATTAAATAATATATGTAGCTTAAATGTTTCATAAGCCGATTGATGCTTTGCGGCAATAATGTATGAACCACTACTAGGTAAATATTCTTTGCCTTTGATTTCATATCTTAAACCAAGAATATGTTTTTCTAAAAAAGCGTTAACGTAAACAAAACCATAAACAACAGCCATGTAATATTTGCGAGGTAATATCAGAGTTGGCAAAAGAATTATGCAAAATATAGCCGTTATTATATAAAAGCATAAATTGAATATTGTTGAACGTATGAAATAAGGCTGTATCATTTTGAAGATATTAGCTGTTTAATATAAATAATGGCAGAGCGATATAGTGTTTTATTATATTCATCAAATGTTATTTTCCAAAATATTAAATCTTTCATATCATAGTCGTGTTTTTCAACGGGGTGAATGATGATTTCTGTATCTTTGAGCTTATTATTAAATTCCAGCATTGCACGTTTTACATGATAGATTGAGGTAACTAGCCTTGCTGATTTAATATTATTTTCTTTAATCCATTTCTTTGCCTCAATGGCATTCTCATATGTTGTTGTTGCTTCGTGCCCTAATGTAATACAACAATCAGGTAGTTTTGTTTTCCCTTTCCACATTGCCCTTATATCTTTTTTTGTAACTGATTTATGCACGCCTGTAATAAGAAGTTTAGGTGCAAGCCCTTTGGCAAATAAATCCAACCCTGTGGTTATGCGGTAATTACCACCGGTAAGAACAATTATAGCATCAGTCTTTATATTAGGTGTTTGCGGTGTTATTGCCTGCATATTAGATAAAAAGGCACTATACCCACCAATCCAAAGCATTAAAGTTATTAACAATATAGTTCTCACAATTTTTTTTATCATTTATAGTAAATCCTAGATTTTTTACGGCATTTTTGCCAAAGAGCGCAATACTGTAATATATGATGTTAAAGCAGTAATTATTGCGATAATTACTGGAACAAGGCAGAGCATAATAATGGCGTAAAACCCAATATATATTACAGGTATTAAATCACTTTCCGAACTTCTTGATATAAAGGTAAGGGATAATGTAACAATAATCCCTAGGACTGTTCCTATAATAGCCCCCTTTAAAGCAAGTATTACTGTATGTCTTTGAAATTGCCGTATTATATAATTATCTGTTGCACCCATATAGTGAAGTAGGGTTACTTCTTCATTATGAATTGCCAATCTAGTTTTAACTGCAGAAGTGATGGCAATGGTTGTTATGCTTATAATAATAAGGGTAACTAACAATGATAAAATTTTAAGTGTCTTTGTAAATTCTATTAAATCAGAAAGCCACTGTTCATGGGTTTCTATATTCGCATGTTTTGAAGCTTTTTTTATATCTTTTTTAAGGTTGTTAAACTCATTTTCGCCGATATTTTTAATTTCTACGGAAATTAGGCTAGGTAATGGAATATTGGTTAGGTCAAGGTCATTACCAACCCATGGCGATATAAGGTCTTGAATTTCTTCATTGCTAAGAATATTTACAGACTTAATCAAAGGATGAGACGAAAGTGTATCATAAAGGTTTTTAGTTTCTTTCAAAATAGTATCTTTAGATAGTATATGCCCATCTTTGGTTTCGACAGATATTTCTATAGTTATTTTATTTTCTAATCCTGATGACCATTTATTAGTTGTAGAATTAAGAGCAATAGCGCCACTTAGTGATAAAACTGCTAAAAAACTCATAAGAGCAATTAGTATAAGTAAAAACTTATTATCCTGATTATCATCAAGAGGAAGGTCATATTGTTTAGAGTTAATAGCGTTTGAAAATAAATCATAAATTTTATTGCCAGAGCATCTATTATTAAGCTGTGATGTATAATGATTTATTATTTTAAATAATTTCCTTTTAGAAAACATGGCGAATCTTTTTCCTTTGTTTTCTTTTATCTTCCTGATGGATATGTCCTTTATCAAGGGTAAGGCAAGGGTGTCCGAATTGCTCAATTATTTGTTGGTTATGAGTGGCTATAACTATTGTTGTTCCCATGCGGTTTAGCTGCTCAAACAATCCCATAAGGCGAAAGCCTATTTCATCGTCTAGATTACCTGTAGGCTCATCAGCAAGCAAAAGCTTTGGGCGTCCGATAATTGCTCTAGCTATTGCTACGCGTTGTTGTTGTCCACCAGAGAGGCTTTTAGGTAAATGTTTTTTATGTTTACCAAGCCCGACCCAGTCCAATAACTCATTTACATAATTATTTACCTCATCTTCAGGTCTTTTAAGTATGCGTAAGGGCAGGGCAACATTATCAAAGGTTGATAAATGTGGTATTAGTCTAAAATCTTGAAAGACCACACCTATGCGCTGTCGCAATGAAAAGATTTCACTGCGTTGTGCTTTGCTGATATCCGTGCCAAACATTGTGATTTTTCCCCTAGTTGGGATATTTCCTATATACATAAGGGTTGTCAATGATGTTTTTCCAGAACCACTAGGGCCAGTTAGAAAATGATATGATCCTGGATCAAGTGTAAAATTTATATTATGGAGAATATCCTCTCCATTATATTCATATCTGAAATAAACATTTTCAAATTTAATCAAAGTTTTATTACCCTATGATTTATTTTAACATTTGATTACAAGGCCTTTGCATATCAATCATATAGTTGATAAAAATAAAATGCTAAGTAATAAAATGTCTGCCTTGCGATAGATCTTAAAGTGATACATATTGAAAGTTCCTGCGTATTTCATCTTATGCATATTTATTACTAGACCAACACTAGAAAGAGAAGAACTCAATTACAATGATTTTGACTTGTCCCAATTGTAGTAGTCAATTCAAGGTTAGTTTGGAGGTCCTTGGCAATAAGGGGCGTAATGTTCGTTGTTCTGCATGCGGAGAGACATGGTTTGAGGATTCATACTTAAGTGAGTTAGACAAAGATGCAAGTGATAATGATTCAGAAATTTTTGAATCTTATAACAATAACGAAAAACAAAACTCAGAAATTTTTGATAATAATGATATTGAAAAAATTGATATTCCTGATGCTGTAAAACCACAAGAAGATAGTGGATATATTACTGACAGGCTTGTTTTTAATAAAAATCATAACAATGGTAGTGATACATGTAAAAAGACTTCTTATTTTATATCCGCTATAGTTTTTATAGTGATTTTAGCTTATCTTTTGTTTTTTAGCTCATCTATTATGCAATCAAGTCCATATATGCAGGCATTTTATTCCATATTAGGGATTAGGATGGAAGTTCCAACTTCTGATAAAGTTACATTCGCCAATCTTCAGGCAAGTGAAGATAAGGGTGTAATTAAGGTTAGTGGTGATATTATAAATCTAACTGATGATATTCAAGTTTTGAAAATGTTAGAAATTTCTCTTAAAGGTGGAGATGGTTCTGAAGATAATAAAATTAAGTGGTATGCCGCGCCACCCAAGGCAATTTTAGGTGCAGAAGAAAGCATTAAATTTATCTCAGAATATAAGCTGGAAAAGAACAGTAATACTTCATTTGATGTTGTTAAAGAACATTATAATGAGGGGAAGGGAAAAAAAGAAAAAAAATATATTATAGTTAGGTTTGTTCTTAGTCCTGCTCTATCAAGTAATAATATTGTAGATTATAAAAAAAGTATGGCTAAGGAAAATAAATATAGGTTAGATACTGATAGTGGTTCTAAAATTGACGTAAAAGTCGGCGGAAATAATCAAGCTCATCACGAGGGCGAGAGCGATCACTAGAGCGATCGCGAAGTTTTTTAATAATTTCATCAACACGCTTTTTGTCTAATTCATCTGGAATTCGAACTTTTGAATTAGCAGAATTTCCTTTTTTATCGTCATCATCACTATAACGACGACCAAGCGGGTCATATTTTTGTGAACCGCCACCACTCATTCCAATACCAATCATTTGCTTCATTCGTTGCCTAAACTGCTTGGCTAGCTTTTCTTGTCCATCTTTAAGGTATTGGATAGCTTTTCCTTGATGGGGAAGAGATCCCTTAGGGTCGTTTTTTCCAAGAGATTCTGCTGATTTACGCATCTCCTGTTCTGCCATACCCATTTTTTCAGGTATTTCGTCAAGTTCTTCTGCGGCATCTAGCATTAACTGACCTAATATATAGCGCAGAGCATCTTGCTCAGCTTTATTTTGTGCAGTTGATATATTGTTTGAAGCGTTTTCATTGCTTTTATCCGATTCTTGTTGATCTTGTTTAGAACTTTGTTCTTTTTCTAAAGCAGTATCTGGCTCAGGCGGAGGAACATTATCCATACCAAAATCTTTAAGCATTTGTTCTAATGTGGGCAAAGAGCGAGGTGTTACAGTCTTTTGCTTTTTTTGTTGTTCTTGCCATATAAACTGCTTTTGTTTATCTGCTTGCTTTTGAGTTTGTTCCATCAATGCTTCTTGGCGGTCTATTAGTTGTTGTAGCTCATTTATTCCCTCTTTCATTGCTTGCATATCTCTTGGTAGTCGTGCAATCTCAGACGAATCTATCATTTCCATCATTCGCTGTAGCTGTGACATAAGCTCTTGTGCTTTTTGTTCATCACCATCACGCATAGCACGCTCTATTTCTTCCATCATTTTTGAAATAGTATCTGGGGATATTATTTCATCAAAGCTATCTGCAGAAAGTTTAGGAAAGTTTTCGCCATTTTCCATACGTTTTTGCATTTCACGTTGCATTTCAGCAAAGTAATTTGCCATTTTATTGCGTAAATTATCCATTAGTTGGCGAATTTCATCATCACTTACATTAGGGTCACGCAAGGCATTTTCAAGTGCACGTTGGGCTTCTTGTAACTCACGTTTGGCTAAAGATATATCTCCCTCTTCAATAGACAGAGCTGTATACCAAAGTAGGTTTATAACCTCTTTTGCGGTATCTATTCGCTGTCTTTCAGGCATATTGTCATTGTAAAAAAGGCGTGCGCTGGCAACTTTTATAGCAAGATATATCACCTTATCATTTTGGAAATAATCAGGTGCATCTAACAAAGTTTCAAGATTTTCTGCAATTTCTGTAAAACTTTCCTGATAATCCCAAGCAAGACGCTTACGCATTGCGATAAGTGATTTAGCCATGGGGTGTTCAAACTTACGTTCAGGTAAAACTAGCTTTATTTTGTTTGTTTTTGCAATTTGTCCTTTATGGTCTATTGCTTCATATGTAAATGCAACCGGCAGACCAGCCCATGTATGCCATGTTAGATCATATATTGGCGATATCTTAAATTCAATTTTGGGCTGTGACATAATAAGTCGAGTTTCTTGTACTTTATCACCAAGTGGCTTTTCGCCAACAATTTCATCAAGCTCCATAGTCATACGAAGTTCTTTTACCCCGTAATCATCTTTAACAATCAATGGGAAACGTATTTGATAGTTATCAAGAATTTCATAGCGCGGTTTGTCCGTTATTTTAGTTGATTCTTTTTCCTTTACTCTCTCCTTGTTTTTTTCTGCATTTCCTTCATGTGACTTTTCTTCAAAAGGCAAGGGTGAAAGCTCATCTTCAATAATTAATGTTTGGTCATCATTATTACTACTAAGCTTTATATCACTTCTAATTTCTGGAGGCTGGTCTTTTATGAAGTTGTAAGGCCAGCTAATGCGAGGGATAGCCCATTGAGTTATACGTAAATTTTTACCATCTTCTATTGTTGTTTCTATTCCGTATAGACCATCACCAATATAATTTAATTTTGTTACCTTCTTACCATTATGAAGATAGGGAGGAAAATAATCTTTTGTAAAGCTATATATGCGTATTCGAATATTACTGCCTTCTGGAATATTTACAGGTTTTTTATAATCACTAAGATCGGTTAAATGTATTGGTTTTATTTGTGTGTAATCTGGAGGTTTTATCCATAAATTGGTTCTGTAACCATTAGAGACAACATACGATGGGTTGAATGGAAAAAGACCTAAAATAATCTTTTCTTTCCACAATGAACCTGAGAACATAAATCCAGATATAAAAATCAATACCGCAATATAGCGTATTGCACTTGGGTCTTCTTTAGATAATAAGGGTTTTGTTTTTGGAGATTTAAGGTTCTTAAATGACAATAAACTTTGTTTTTGTGCTATATCCCACAACTTGCGCGTTTCATGTT